>NZ_JBFUID010000020.1:0-11975 GCF_056402055.1 Pseudomonas sp. P4_C4
GAGCTACGAAGAGCGCTTTAGGTGTAGTTAGCCAGCCAAACATCGTCGGCGCTAGTGTCGACGATGTTTGAACCAGTTTTTACACACTCTGGGCCATGGATGGCCGATGGCGGCGGGCCCACGGAGCAGGACCGGAGCGAGGGCATGCCGAGCCACAGCGAGGCACCGAATGTCAGGGGCAAGAGCCCTTGGTTACTTGGGGCTCTTCCAAGTGACCCGCCGTAAGGGCGGAACCAATAGTGGCCATTACCGCTAAAACGGATATGTACACAATCAAAACAGATGCGCCCAACACATAGTCATCGCGGGCAAACCACCTTCCCACAGCCTCCGACGCCGAACTGACCCGAGCCGAACACCGCCTGCACCTGCGCCGCGAGCTGTGCCACCCGGACATTTTCAGCGTGTTCCGCGATCGGGTGGAGAACCCGCTGGTGCAGTTGGTGTCGGTGATGGACCACTCGCCGGGACAGCGCCAGTTAGTACTGGAATCCAAGTACCGTGAGTACTACATGAGCAAGTACCACCTGACCACGACTCAGATGGACGAACTCATCACGCTGCGGCATGACCATCGCCGAGTTCCCGACCACCGTCGAGGCGTGGTTACCGGGAGCGCGGCATGAATGTATTGATGGGCACACCGAACATCGTGCGCGGCGAGTCGCACTCGGGTAACGTGGCCGCCGCAGATCTGACCGCAGAGGGTCTGCCGGTGGTCCAGCAAGTATGGCGACAAGCAACGAGGGTGTTTTGATGTCAGGCAGGTTGATCTATCTCATCGGGCCTTCAGGTTCGGGCAAGGACAGCCTGCTGGATGCTGCACGAACACGGTTGGCCGATCGCGGCTGCCGCATTGTGCGGCGGGTCATCACTCGCTCGGCCGAAGCCGTGGGCGAAGCGGCGCTGGGTGTCAGTGCACAGCAGTTCGCCGATATGGAGGCCCAGGGCGCATTTGCCTTGAGCTGGCACGCCAATGGGTTGTCCTATGGCATCCCGCGGGAAATCGACGATTGGCTGACCGCCGGGCAGGACGTGCTGGTCAATGGCTCGCGGGGGCATTTGCAGAACACGCGTTCGCGCTATCCGAACGTGTTAGTGCTGTTGTTGACTGTGGATCAAGCAGTACTGCGCCATCGCTTGCTGGAGCGTGGGCGAGAATCGCTGGTCGAAATCGATCAGCGCCTGGCACGCAATGCCCGATTCAGCGAGCAACTGCTGGCGCAAGACCCGACCGTGCACCTGCTTGACAACTCCGGACAACTTGAGCAAACGGTCGAACGTTTGCTGGCCTGCTTTGACGAGCAACCTCCATGTGTCTGACATTGCCGGGAACGAACGACGATGATTTACCTGTGTACGCGCTTAATGTAGGAGCTGGCGCAGCCTGCGATCTTTTGATCTTGATTGAGGGGCTGAAACTTACTTCATCAACAACCCCTGCATATACTCCACAAACGCCCGAGCCTTGGCGCTGGCCATTCTCCCCGTGGGGAACACCGCCCACAGATCCAGGTTCGGCAATGCCCAGTCCTTCATCACTTCCCGGACCGAGCCGTCGGCCAGTTCCGGCGCGAACATCCATTGCGAGGCCATGGTCAGGCCTTGATGAGCCAGCACGGCTTCACGCAGGCCTTCAGCGGCATTGACGCGGATCCGGCCGCTGATGATCACCGATTGCTCTTCGCCGGCCTCGGTGGGCGTCAGGCCCCGGGTCGAACGCAGCAATAGCCGCACCGCCAGCCGCGATTCAAGTTGCGCGATGGTTTTCGACACGGCCGACTGGCCGATCTTCAGGCGCCGGGCGGCAGCGGAAAACGAGCCGGTTTCCACCACGTAGACGAAGGTTTCCATTGCGCCGAGGCGGTCCATCGGAAGTCCTTGTAGAGATCAAATGTGGGAGCGAGCCTGCTCGCCGCCACAATTGATGAATGGTGTCAGTGCGAACCGCGAATTGTATCCAGCATCGCCTCAGGCTCGGGACGCTGAGTGTAATCCGGGTTGACCTCGGCGTAACGGATCACACCATCTCGGCCGGTCACATAACGCCCCGGCATGGGCGGCATCACACTCTGTAAAACAACCGAGCGTCGTACTGCGAGATTTTGTGCTTGAGTAAAGATAACTCTGGGGTTACCTTTAATTGGGCCGGAGCAAGGAGGCTGGTGGTGCAGAGCAGGCTATTGATCAAGGAATTGATGGAGGCAGGTTGGACTTTGGACAGGGTCACTGGCAGTCATCACATCTTCACTCACCGATACAACCCATACACGATTCCCGTCCCCCATCCGAAAAAGGATTTGCCGATCGGGACGGTCAAGAGCATCAGGAGGCGCGCCGGGCTGTACTGCCCGCCAGCCAGTTACGCAGGAGATCCATAATGCAATATCCAATTTGTATCGAGTGGGGCGATGAGCACACCGCCATCGGTATTCAGATCCCCGATATTCTTGGCGCGGTAACCGCCGGGGATACCTTTGAAGATGCATATAACGCTGCTGTCGAAATTGCCCACATCATGCTGCAAGAGATCGCGGCAGATGGAGAGACGATTCCAATGCCGACTTCAGCAGCGGTGCATCGTGGTAATCCGGAGTTCGCCGACATGGGCTGGGGAATGCTCGAGCTAGACATTTCGCCGTATATGGGCAAGACCGAGAAGGTCAATGTCACGCTACCCGGCTACGTGATCCAGCGCATCGATCGGTATGTGCGTGAGCACAATGTAAAAAGCCGCTCGTCCTTCCTGGCGGATGCGGCGATGGAGAAGCTGGTTCGGCAGTGAGTGGCAGCAATCGCGAGCAAGCTCGCTCCCACAAGGTTAGCGAATAACCTGTAGAAGCGGGCTTGCTCCGGGCGGCGATCCGACGAAGCTTTTAGCGATCTATGCCGTCGCTAACGAAGCCTTCTGCGAAACACTCAAAAACCGCAACAACGCCAGCAACGGAAATGCGCTGCCGACGATCACGATCCACAACCAG
Source organism: Pseudomonas sp. P4_C4 (assembly GCF_056402055.1). NCBI lineage: Bacteria > Pseudomonadati > Pseudomonadota > Gammaproteobacteria > Pseudomonadales > Pseudomonadaceae > Pseudomonas > Pseudomonas sp. P4_C4. The sequence goes on from NZ_JBFUID010000020.1 coordinate 2,982, forward strand.
CCGCCCTGTTCGTACACCGCGCTGGCCACCGAAGAGCCGAAGGCGCCGCCGATGAAGATACTGGTCATGTACAGCGCATTCAGGCGGCTGCGGCTTTTGCCGTCGAGGGCGTACACCGCACGCTGGCCGAGGACCATGTTCATCTGCACGCAGAAGTCGAGCACCACACCGGTCACAGCCAGGCCGATGACGCTCCAGGCCGGATGGATAAACGCCGGCAGAAAACTCAGGCTGGCGAACAGCAGGGCGAGCAACGATGCGATGCGGGTGTGACCGGCATCGGCCAGGCGTCCGGCGATAGGGGCGGCAATGGCGCCGATGGCGCCCACCAGCGCGAAAATCGCGATCTCGCTTTGCGACAAACCATGGTTGCGCGCCAGCTCCAACGGCACGGCGGTCCAGAACAGGCTGAAGGTGGCAAACATGCACCCCTGGTAAAACGCACGCTGGCGCAGCACCGGTTGTTTGCGCAACAGCGTCCACAGCGAGCCCAGCAATTGGCCATAGGAAGCACTGTGATCAGGTTCACGCTTGGGAATGGTCACTGCCAGCACGATGCTGATGGCTGCCATCAAGACGGCGGCAATCACAAACATCGCCCGCCAGCCGAAGTGGTCGGCCACCACGCTGGACACCGGCCGGGCCAGCAGAATACCGAGCAACAAACCGCCCATGATCCCGCCCACCACACGGCCACGGGTTTCTTCCGGCGCCAGGTGCGCGGCCAGCGGAATCAGGATCTGCACCGAAACCGAACTGAACCCCACCAACAGCGAAATCAGCAAAAACACATTCGGCTGATCGGTGAACGCCGCGCCCAGCAGGCTGCCGATTGCCACCAGCGTGGTGATGATCATCAACCGGCGGTTCTCCAGCAAATCCCCCAGCGGTACCAGGAAAAACAGCCCCAGCGCATAACCGATCTGAGTCAGGGAAACGATCAGGCTGGCCAAGGTGTTGGTCAGGCCGATGTCCGGCGCGATCAGGCCGATGATCGGCTGCGCGTAGTAGATGTTGGCGACAATAGCGCCGCAGCAGAAGGCGAACAGCAGCACCATCCCTGGGGTCATTGTCGCAGTGCCGTGGGGCACCTGGGTCGATGGGTTCATAACGGGTCTCGCTGTACGGAAAGGAATGCGCGCAGGCTAATGGGCTGACTGAAACGGCGGAAGTGAGATTGGTGTGATAGCAATCATTCCATTGCGGAATGACTGACGGACGTGTGTGTCGAAGTGCCTTGCATCAGAACATCGAGGGTAGATGATACATTCACTTACATCCTGTTCGATAGCGTGCTTATGTTCTCACTCCACGTCCCGTCACCGGAGGGCCTCTCCATGTATGTGAAGTTTCGTCAGCTGATTCGCTGGGTTTCAGTCGTCTGCTTGATCAGTGTATTCAACGCTGGCCTGGCCCAGGCCGAAGACGCACCGGGCACGCGCATCGGTGTGCGCGGCGAGATCACCGGCGTCAGTCCGGACGTTCTGAAAGTCCACGCCAACAGCGGCGACAACGTGGTGATCAATTTGACCAAGGACACCAAGGTCCGCGCCGTGACCTTGGCCAACATCGAAGACATCAAGCCCGGCAGCTACATCGGCTCTGCGGCCATTCCCCAGGAGGATGGCACCCTCAAGGCCCTTGAAGTTCATGTTTTCCCGCCGGAGCTGGCCGGCAGTGGCGACGGTCATCGGCCCTTCGATCTGGTCAAAGGCAGCAGCATGACCAACGGCAGCGTTGGCGACCTGGTGGTGAGCAACGGTCGAGTGCTGACCGTCAATTACAAGGGCGGCCAACAGAAGATTCTGGTGCCGGAGGACGTACCCATCGTCAACCTGGTGCCGGCCGATCGCAGCCTGTTGAAGGTGGGCGTGAAGATCGTGACCTTTGTCACGCAGGGCGCTGATGGCACGCTCACCGCTCAATCCATCTCGGCGGGCAAGGACGGCGTGACGCCGCCGATGTAGCAGGAGGTCGCAGAACCTGTGGGAGCGAGCAAGCTCGCTCCCACAATGGATTTGCAGTGAATTCTGATCCGTACAAAAAAGGCGACCTGCACCAGTCGCCTTTTTCGTTATCGTCCGGTCATCACTGACCGCTGTAGATCTGGTCGAAAACCCCGCCATCATTGAAGTGGGTCTTCTGCACGGTGCGCCAGTCGCCGAAGGTCTTCTCCACCGACAGGAAGTCCACTTTCGGGAAGCGGTCGGTGTACTTGGCCAGCACGGCCGGGTCGCGCGGGCGCAGGTAGTTCGCCGCGGCAATCTCCTGGCCTTCCGGTGACCACAGGTACTTCAGGTATTCCTCGGCCGCCGCACGGGTGCCTTTCTTGTCGACGGTTTTGTCGACAACAGAGACCGGTGGCTCGGCTTCGGCGGAAACGCTTGGGTAGATGACTTCGAACTGATCACGGCCGAACTCGCGGGCGATCATTTCCGCTTCGTTCTCGAAGGTCACCAGCACGTCGCCGATCTGGTTGGTCATGAAGGTGGTGGTGGCGGCACGGCCGCCGGTGTCGAGTACTGGCGCTTGCTTGAACAGCTTGCCGACGAAGTCTTTGGCCTTGTTCTCGTCACCGCCGTTTTTCAGCACGTAGCCCCAGGCCGAGAGGTAGGTGTAGCGGCCGTTGCCGGAGGTTTTCGGGTTCGGGACGATGACCTGAACGCCGTCCTTGAGCAGGTCCGGCCAGTCTTTCAGGGCTTTCGGGTTGCCCTTGCGCACGATGAATACGGTGGCCGAAGTGAAGGGCGCGCTGTTGTTGGGCAGGCGCGTGACCCAGTTGTCCGGGACCAGTTTGCCATTGTCCGCCAGGGCGTTGATGTCGGTGGCCATGTTCATGGTGATGACATCGGCCGGCAGGCCGTCGATCACCGAGCGTGCCTGTTTGCTGGAGCCGCCGAAGGACATTTGCAGGGTGATGTTTTCGTTGTGCTCGGCTTGCCAGTGTTTCTGGAACGCAGTGTTGTAGTCCTTGTAGAAATCTCGCATCACGTCGTAGGAAACGTTGAGCAGCGTCGGTGCAGCCTGGGCGATGTTGCCCAGGGCCAGGCCAGCGGCGAGAAGTGAGGCGCCAAAGAGTTTTTTCACTGCGCATTCCCTGTTCTATGTAGGAGCTGCCGGAGGCTGCGATCTTTTGACTTTGATTTTCAAGATCCAAAGATCGCAGCCTACGGATTATTTATTAGTTATCAATGAGGTGTCGACTATAGCCGGGCTCGTATAGTCCTTTAAAGATTAAAAAGCTCTTTGCTTATTCCAGTTTTTTGAACAATGCATTGCCACAACGGGAACAGAACGAGGCTTCCTGTTCGTGGCTGTCTTTTGCACATACCGGGCAGTCGTGCTGTAACTGGCCGCCACGCATGGCCGTGGCCAGTTCGGCGGTGAAGATCCCGGTGGGCACGGCGATGATCGAGTAACCGGTGATCATCACCATCGACGAGATGACCTGGCCCAGTGCGGTCCTGGGCACGATGTCGCCATAACCGACTGTGGTCAGGGTGACGATCGCCCAGTAGATGCCCTTGGGAATGCTGGTGAAGCCACTTTGCGGGCCTTCGACCACGTACATCAGGGTGCCGAACACTATCACCAGCGTGCAGACACTGAGCAGGAACACGAGGATTTTCTGCTTGCTGCCGCGCAAGGCATCGAGCAGGTAATGGGCTTGCTTGAGGTACGGACCGAGCTTGAGCACGCGGAAGATCCGCAGCATCCGGATCACCCGGATGATCAGCAGGTACTGGGCATCGCTGTAGTACAGCGCGAGGATGCCGGGCACGATGGCCAGCAGGTCCACAAGCCCATAGAAACTGAACGCGTAGTGCAGCGGTTTGGGCGAGCAGTACAGGCGCAGGATGTACTCGCCGAGGAAGATGATCGTGAAGCCCCACTCGATGTATGCAAGCACGCTGGCGTAGTTCTGGTGGACGTCATCGATGCTGTCCAGGATCACCACCACCAGGCTGGCGAGGATGATCAGCAGCAATGTGGAGTCGAAGCGTCGACCGGCAACGGTGTCGGTCTGGAAAATAATCACGTACAGGCGATTACGCCAGGTGTCGTTGCTGTTCATGCACATCGCCTTGGCCGCAAATCAGCGCAGCCTAGGTTGATTCTCCCCGGGAGCGCAAGACGCGCTTTCGACCGTGGCTTTGCCGAGCATTTGCACAACGCTGCGAATCAGCCAGCCGGCAAGAATGAACGGCGCGGTCAGCGTGGGCATACCGATGGCGGCAAACACCGGCGTCAGCAACAGAGCCAGGCCGATGCCAAGCAGCGGCAGCCACGGTTGGCGATGCTGCGGGCTGAGGGCGAGGGCGGCGAGCACGGCGTTATAACCACCGAGGCCGAGCAGCGCGGTATAGAAGTCGTGGTTCAGCAGGCTCCAGCCCATGCCCGCGACAGACGCCAGCACTGCCCAGCAGAAGGCGTGGCGATCAGCGATCAGCAAACCGGCGGCAATCATCGCACCGGCCAGCGGATGACCGAGGAACATCACCTGGCCAATGCCTTTGAGGGGGGCGGCGAGCATGTTCAGGGTGCTGACTTCGATCAAGTGCGCCTCTGTCGAGGGCGTGGCGAAGCACAGCAGCACCCAGCTCAGCACCACGAATGGCGTGGTGTAGGCGGGGAGGTATTGGCTGAATCGGACGCGCTTGAGCCACTGCTGGGTGATCATCGCGCTCAGGCCACCAGCGGCCAGAATCAGTGGCGGCATCATCGCCGACCAGGGGAAATACAGGCTCAGCAACAGTCCGAGCAGGACGCCGTTGTAGCTGAACAACCCGGCCTGACGATCAGCCTTGGCATAGTTGCGGCGTTGCGCGGTGAGCAGCCCGGCGACACCACCGAGCAAGGCGCCGCCGAGCAAGGCGGGTGCAGTGAACAAAATGGCCAGGACGCACAGCAGGCCGCACAGCGGGTTGCGCTGGAGAAAGATCTGGCTGAAGCCGTTGAGCAAGGCTTCGGCCCAGTCGGGGCAGTGGGTGTTGAAATGGTTGGCAGGCATGGCAGTTCTGAAAGTCAGTGGGACCGAGTTGGTCGAGCGCGACCCCGGCTGATCGCGAGCAAGCTCGCTCCCACACTGAATCTCTGTTCAGTCTTGATTCTGTGATCAACACAAAACCAATGTGGGAGCGAGCTTGCTCCGGGCGGCGTTCCGACGATGAGGCCGGTACAGGCGCTAGATCAATGTCTCGATACGCAAAGAGTTAGTCGATCCCGGCTGCCCAAAGGGCACACCTGCTGTGATCAACAGTGTGTCGCCACGCTGTGCCATGCCCTGGGCCTGGGCAATTTCCAGTGCCGTGGAGCAGACTTCATCGACCTGACGCAGGCGATCGTTGACCACCGAGTGCACACCCCACGCCACGCTCAGGCGACGGGCGGTTTGCAGGTTCGGTGTCAGGTTGAGGATCGGCACCGTCGGCCGCTCCCGCGCCGCGCGCAGGCTCGACGCGCCGGACTCGCTGTAATTGACCAGCACCGCCACCGGCAGCACGTTGCTGATGCGGCGAATGGCGCAACTGATCGCGTCGGAAACAGTCGCCTCGGCTTTCGGTCGGCTGACGTCGAGTTGAGTCTGATAGTCCGGACCGTTTTCCACCTGACGGATGATCTTGCTCATCATCTGCACGGCTTCGAGCGGGTATTCGCCGGAGGCGGTTTCCGCCGACAGCATCACCGCGTCCGCACCCTCGGCCACCGCGTTGGCGACATCGGTGACTTCGGCGCGGGTTGGCGCCGGTGAGAAGCGCATCGATTCCAGCATCTGGGTCGCCACCACCACCGGTTTGCCGAGCTGGCGGCAGGTGCCGATGATGTTCTTCTGAATCTGCGGCACGCTTTCGGCCGGCACTTCCACGCCAAGGTCACCCCGGGCGACCATGATCGCGTCGCTCAGTTCGGCGATCTCGCGCAGTTGTTCAACGGCCGAGGGCTTCTCGATCTTGGCCATCAGGAACGCCTTGTCGCCGATCAGGGAGCGGGCTTCGCGGATGTCTTCGGGACGTTGCACGAACGACAGCGCCACCCAGTCCACACCCAGTTCCAGGCCGAAGGTCAAGTCGCGGCGATCCTTGGCGGTCAGCGGGCTCAGGTCGAGCACTGCTTGCGGTACGTTCACGCCTTTGCGGTCCGACAGTTCGCCGCCGTTGAGCACGGTGGTGTCGATGGCGTCGGCGTACTTGGTCACTACCCGCAGGCGCAACTTGCCGTCGTCCAGCAGCAGGTCCATGCCCGGCTCCAGTGCGGCGATGATTTCCGGGTGCGGCAGGTTGACCCGGCGTTCATCACCCGGCGTGGCATCGAGGTCCAGGCGCAAGGCCTGGCCGCGGACCAGTTGCACCTTGCCTTCGGCGAACTTGCCGACCCGCAGTTTCGGGCCTTGCAGGTCCATCAGAATGCCCAATGGGTAATTCAGCTGGCGCTCGACTTCACGGATCCACTGAAAACGCTGGGCGTGGTCGGCGTGATCGCCGTGGCTGAAGTTCAGGCGGAAGATGTTGACCCCGGCCAGCACCAGCTCACGGATGGCGTCGATGCCGTCGGTGGCCGGGCCGAGTGTGGCGAGGATTTTGACCTTTTTATCAGGCGTCATGTTTGGTGCTCTCAAGGATCAGAATGGCGCGGAAGTCGTTGACGTTGGTACGGGTCGGCTCGGTGACGATCAGCGCGTCCAGCGCCTCGAAGTAGCCGTAACCGTTGTTGTTGTCCAACTCGTCACTGGCGCTCAGGCCCTTTGCCGCAGCACGGGCGTAGCTGTCCGGGGTCATGATCGCGCCGGCGTTGTCTTCGGAGCCGTCGATGCCGTCGGTGTCACCGGCCAGCGCGTAGACGCCGGGCAGGCCCTTGAGGCTGTCGGTCAGGCTGAGCAGGAACTCGGCATTGCGCCCGCCACGGCCATTGCCGCGTACGGTGACGGTGGTTTCACCACCGGAGAGAATCACGCAGGGCGCCGCCAGCGGCTGACCGTGCAGGACGATTTGTCGGGCGATGCCGGCGTGGACTTTCGCCACCTCGCGGGATTCGCCTTCCAGGTCACCGAGGATCAACGGGCTGAACCCGGCCTGACGGCATTTCACCGCCGCTGCTTCTAGGGATTGTTGCGGGCGGGCGATCAACTGGAAATGACTGCGTGCCAGGCTCGGGTCACCGGGTTTGACGGTTTCCGATTCGGGGCTTTGCAGCCAGTTGCGTACCGAGGCCGGAACCTCGATGGCGTAGCGTTTGAGGATCGCCAGGGCTTCGGCCGAGGTGCTCGGGTCGGCCACGGTAGGGCCGGAGGCGATGACCGTGGCGAGGTCGCCCGGCACATCGGAAATCGCATAGGTGTAGACCGTGGCCGGCCAGCAGGCTTTGCCCAGGCGGCCACCCTTGATCGCCGAGAGGTGCTTGCGCACGCAGTTCATCTCGCTGATGGTCGCGCCGGACTTGAGCAGGGCTTTGTTGATCGACTGCTTGTCGGCCAGGGTGATGCCTTCGGCCGGCAGTGCCAGCAGGGCAGAGCCACCGCCGGAGAGCAGGAATATCACGCGGTCGTTTTCGCTGAGGTCGCTGACCAGTTCCAGCACACGCTTGGCCACGGCCAGGCCAGCAGCGTCCGGCACCGGATGCGCGGCTTCGACCACTTCGATTTTTTCGCAAGGTGCGCCGTGACCGTAGCGGGTCACCACCAGGCCGGAGACTTCACCCTGCCAGCAGCGCTCGACCACCTGGGCCATGGCAGCGGCGGCTTTGCCGGCACCGATGACGATCACGCGACCGCTGCGGTCGGCAGGCAAATGGGCTTCGAGGACTTGTTGCGGATGCGCCGCGTCGATGGCTGTGGCAAACAGCTCGCGCAGCAATTGTTGCGGATCGACCGACATGGCGGGCTCCCGGAATTCTTGTTATTGGGGGAACGCAACCTGCGGCAACTCTGGATCGGTTACCCATTTGGTGGGATGAACCGGATCCTGTAGGAGCTGCCGCAGGCTGCGATCTTGTTGCGGATAACGCGGTGTGCGTGTGGACGAAAGATCAAAAGATCGCAGCCTTCGGCAGCTCCTACTTGCGAATCGAGAAGTTCGCCATGTGTTCCAGACCCTTGATCAGCGCCGAGTGGTCCCAGTTGCTGCCACCGATGGCCGCGCAGGTGCTGAACACTTGCTGGGTGTTGGCGGTGTTCGGCAGGTTGATGTTCAGCTCCCTGGCACCTTGCAGGGCCAGGTTCAGGTCCTTCTGGTGCAGGCTGATGCGGAAGCCCGGATCGAAGGTGCCTTTGATCATGCGCTCGCCATGAACTTCGAGGATCTTCGAGGACGCGAAACCGCCCATCAGTGCTTCACGTACCTTGGCCGGATCGGCACCGTTTTTCGAAGCGAACAGCAGGGCTTCAGCCACGGCCTGGATGTTCAGGGCCACGATGATCTGGTTGGCCACTTTGGCGGTTTGACCGTCGCCATTGCCACCGACCAGGGTGATGTTCTTGCCCATGGCCTGGAACAGCGGGAGGGCGCGTTCGAAAGCGTCGGCATCGCCGCCGACCATGATGCTCAGGGTCGCAGCCTTGGCACCGACTTCACCACCGGATACAGGGGCGTCGAGGTATTGCGCGCCTTTTTCGTTGATCTTCGCGGCGAAAGCCTTGGTGGCGGTCGGCGAGATCGAGCTCATGTCGATCACCACTTTGCCTTTGCCAACACCGGCGGCAATGCCATCGGCGCGGAACAGCACGTCATCGACCTGCGGGGTATCCGGCACCATGACGATGATGAACTCGGCTTCCTGGGCGACTTCCTTCGGGTTCGCCAGGGCAACGGCGCCAGCGGCGACCAGGTCGGCAGGGGCGGCGTCGTGGTGCGCCGACAGGAACAGGCTGTGACCGGCTTTCTGCAGGTTCAACGCCATTGGGTGGCCCATGATGCCGGTGCCGATAAATCCGATTTTAGCCATGAGAAAATCCTCTCTTGTATTTATGTGGTCCCTGTAGGAGCTGCCGCAGGCTGCGAT
>NZ_JBFUID010000020.1:12020-103983 GCF_056402055.1 Pseudomonas sp. P4_C4
TTTGAATTTAAAGCTGAATATAAAAAGATCGCAGCCTGCGGCAGCTCCTACAGTGATGACCGTGTTCTATCAGATTGCGTTGTGGGTCTTGAGCCAACCCAAGCCCGCTTCAGTGGTGGTCAGCGGCTTGTATTCGCAACCGACCCAACCCTGATAACCGATGCGGTCCAGGTGTTCGAACAGGAAGCGGTAGTTGATTTCACCGGTACCTGGTTCGTTGCGCCCCGGGTTGTCCGCGAGCTGCACATGGTTGATCTCGCCCAGGTGCGATTGCAGGGTGCGGGCCAGATCGCCTTCCATGATTTGCATGTGATAGATGTCGTATTGCAGGAACAGGTTGGCGCTGCCGACCTGCTCGCGAATCGACAGGGCTTGCGCCGTGTTGTTCAGGTAGAAGCCTGGAATGTCACGGGTGTTGATCGCTTCCATCACCAGCTTGATACCCGCCGCTTGCAGCTTGTCGGCGGCGTACTTGAGGTTGGCGACGAAGGTTTTTTCCACGGTGGCATCGTCAAAACCCTGCGGACGAATACCGGCCAGGCAGTTGACCTGGGTGTTGCCCAGCACTTGCGCGTAAGCGATAGCCAGGTCGACACCGGCACGGAACTCTTCAACCCGGTCCGGCAGGCACGCGATACCGCGTTCGCCCTTGGCCCAGTCACCGGCCGGAAGGTTGAACAGCACTTGGGTCAGACCGTTGGCGTCGAGCTTGGCCTTGATTTCGGCGGAGCTGAAGTCGTACGGGAACAGGTATTCGACACCACTGAAGCCGGCCTTGGCGGCCGCTTCGAAACGGGCGAGAAAGTCCTGTTCGGTGAACAGCATGGACAGGTTGGCTGCGAAACGCGGCATGGTGGTCTCCTGAGTATGTATGGTGAGCGGCCCCGGATCCCTGTGGGAGCGAGCTTGCTCGCGAAAGCGGTGGGTCAGTCAACATCTCTGTTGAATGTGAAGCCGCCTTCGCGGGCAAGCCCGCTCCCACAGGGGGAGCGGTCAGCAGTTAATCAAGCAACGAAATCGCAGTCGGTGCGTCGTCGCCGACCAGCGCCAGGTCTTCGAACTCGTTGACGGCGTTGATCTCGGTGCCCATGGAAATGTTGGTCACACGCTCCAGGATAATCTCGACGATCACTGGAACCTTGAACTCTTCGATCAGCTCCTGGGCCTTGCGCAGGGCAGGCTGGATCTGAGCCGGTTCGAACACACGTAGTGCCTTGCAGCCGAGGCCTTCGGCCACTGCGACGTGGTCGACACCGTAACCGTTGAGTTCCGGAGCGTTGAGGTTGTCGAAGGACAGCTGCACGCAGTAGTCCATGTCGAAACCGCGCTGCGCCTGACGGATCAGGCCCAGGTACGAGTTGTTCACGACAACATGTATGTACGGCAGCTTGAACTGCGCGCCGACCGCCAATTCCTCAATCATGAACTGGAAGTCATAGTCCCCCGACAGGGCCACGACTTTACGGCTCGGATCAGCCTTGACCACACCCAGCGCTGCCGGAATGGTCCAGCCCAATGGGCCTGCCTGACCGCAGTTGATCCAGTGACGTGGCTTGTAGACGTGCAGGAACTGCGCGCCGGCAATCTGCGACAGCCCGATAGTGCTGACGTAGCAGGTGTCTTTGCCGAACACCTGGTTCATTTCTTCGTAAACGCGTTGCGGCTTGACCGGCACGTTGTCGAAGTGAGTCTTGCGCTGCAGGCTGGCTTTACGCTGCTGGCAGTCTTGCAGCCAGGCACTGCGGTTCTTCAGCTTGCCGGCGGCTTGCCATTCGCGAGCGACTTCGATGAACACGGTCAGTGCGGCAGCGGCGTCGGAAACGATGCCCAGGTCCGGGGTGAACACGCGACCGATCTGGGTCGGTTCGATGTCGACGTGAATGAACTTGCGGCCTTCGGTGTACACGTCAACGGAACCGGTGTGGCGGTTGGCCCAACGGTTGCCCACGCCCAGAACCACGTCGGATTTCAGCATGGTCGCGTTGCCGTAACGGTGCGAAGTCTGCAAGCCAACCATGCCCACCATCAGCGGGTGATCGTCCGGGATGGTGCCCCAGCCCATCAGGGTCGGGATCACCGGAATACCGGTGAGCTCGGCGAATTCAACCAGCAGGTCACTGGCATCGGCATTGATGATGCCGCCACCGGCCACCAGCAATGGACGCTCGGYCTGATCCAGAATGGCCAAGGCTTTTTCAACCTGGACGCGGGTAGCGCTCGGCTTGGCCAGCGGCAGTGGCTGGTAAGCGTCGATGTCGAATTCGATTTCAGCCATCTGCACGTCGAACGGCAGGTCGATCAGCACCGGGCCTGGACGGCCGGAGCGCATTTCGTAGAAGGCTTTCTGGAACGCGTAAGGCACCTGGCCAGGTTCCATGACGGTAGTCGACCACTTGGTGACTGGCTTGACGATGGTGGTGATATCGACAGCCTGGAAGTCTTCCTTGTGCATACGGGCGCGGGGTGCCTGGCCGGTAATGCAGAGGATTGGAATCGAGTCGGCCGAGGCGCTGTAGAGCCCGGTGACCATGTCGGTGCCGGCAGGGCCGGAAGTACCGATGCACACGCCGATGTTGCCGGCCTTGGTGCGGGTGTAGCCCTCGGCCATGTGCGAGGCGCCTTCAACGTGGCGAGCGAGTACGTGATCGATGCCGCCGACCTTTTGCAAGGCGGAGTACAGCGGGTTGATGGCGGCACCGGGGATGCCAAAAGCGGTATCGACCCCTTCACGGCGCATCACCAGAACGGCGGCTTCGATTGCTCTCATTTTGCTCATGGTTTTGTGCCTCTTTACGTTTTGTAATTGTATACAAGTGGCTTTGCGCAGAGTGTATTCACGGCGGACGGCGCAGGTCAATCCATTTTCTCAAGCGCTTGTTTCATTCGTCGGAAGGCCAATCTACTGTGGCTTTTCGTCGCATGTGGCGCCTTTCGAGAATTATTGTATACAAAAAAATAACTCATTGTGTTCTATTTGTTGCATCGGGCTGCCGCGCAGCCCACCGGCTTTCCGAAAAACAAAATGAGGACGGCACCATGAGCGCTTTAACCTTGAAAGTCGCAGTCAACCTGGTCAACGAGGCCATCACCGCAGGGCGTGCAATATCCGCGGCGCCCTTGACCATTGCGGTACTGGATGCCGGCGGGCATCTGATCACCCTGCAACGTGAAGACGGCGCCAGCCTGCTGCGCCCGCATGTCGCCATCGGCAAAGCCTGGGGCGCCATCGCGCTGGGCAAGGGTTCACGCCTGCTGGCACTGGACGCCCAGCAACGCCCGGCGTTCATCGCCGCGTTGAACAGCCTGGGGCAGGGCAGCGTCGTGCCGGCACCGGGTGGTGTGCTGGTTCGCGATCAGGACGGGAACGTGCTGGGGGCGGTAGGGATCAGCGGCGATCTGTCGGATGTCGACGAGCAGTGCGCGATCAATGCGATTGAGGCGTTGGGGTTGGTGGCGGATGCGGGGGTGGCGGCTTGATAGGCAGCGCCTGACCTAATGCAATCGCGAGCAGGCTCGCTCCTACAGGGTTTGTGGTTGGACACAAAATTGTCTGAACGCCTGAACCCCTGTAGGAGTGAGCCTGCTCGCGATTGCTATCTACCAGACACATCCAGTCAATAGTGTGCCCACCCACTTGAATCCACAGAGCTAGCCTTCTCATGACCTGATCATGGGAGGCAAAGGAATGCCGGATTTACCTGCCGCAAATCGATTGCGAATCGGCCGCTATGCCGAAACCAGTCGAATTTATCTGTTAACCACCAACACACTTCACAGGGCCCCGGTTTTCAAGGATTTCACCTTGGGCAGGCTGGTGGTCGATCAATTTCGAAACGCACAGAATCTAGGCTTTGCGAACTCGTTGGCCTGGGTGGTCATGCCAGATCATTTTCATTGGTTAATTGAGTTGCAGAGGGGCTCTTTGAGTGAGTTGATGCAGAAAACCAAGTCGATGAGTACCAAAGCCGTGAAGCAGTCTACCGGTCGAACCACCAGTCTCTGGCAGAGAGGATTTCATGATCGGGTACTGCGGCGGGAAGAGGATTTGGTGAAGATGGCGCGGTATGTTGTGGCCAATCCGTTGCGGGCTGGGCTGGTGGAGAAGCTTGGCGACTATCCGTTGTGGGATGCTGTTTGGGTTTGAGCTGAAATTGAGTTGCCTTCATCGCGAGCAGGCTCACTCCTACAGGGGAATGCATTTCAATGTGGGGCTTGCTCGCGAATAGCCTTGATACGGTCTACCGCTCGGGCTCGCACCCCTTGAGCACCAACCGGATAATCGTCTGCGCCGCCGCTTCATAATCTTCTTCATCCAGCCGGGCCTTGCCGGTGATGGCGGTGATCTGCCAGTCGAAGTCGGCGTAGGTCTGGGTCGCGGCCCAGATGCTGAACATCAGGTGGTTGGGGTCGATGGGGGCGATTTGCCCGCGGTCGATCCAGGTCTGGATGCACTCGATGTTGTGTTTGGCCTGGCCATTGAGTTGTTCGACCAGATCGCTGCTCAGGTGGGGGGCGCCGTGCATGATTTCGCTGGCGAACACCTTGGAGGCGAAGGGCAGGTCGCGGGAAATGCGGATTTTCGAGCGGATGTAGCCACTGAGCACTTCGCTGGGCACGCCGTCGGCGTTGAACGGCGTCGAGGCCTGCAGGATGGGCTCGATGATGCTTTCCAGGACCTCGCGGTAGAGGTTTTCCTTGGATTTGAAGTAGTAGTAGACGTTGGGCTTGGGCAATCCCGCCTTGGCTGCGATGTCGCTGGTTTTGGTCGCAGCGAAGCCTTTGTCGGCGAATTCCTCACTGGCGGCACGCAGGATCAGTTGTTTGTTGCGCTCGCGGATAGTGCTCATAAACCGGGTGATTCCTTGCCTGTACTGGCGGTTGCGCATGGTATCACCGGCCTCGCGCGACGCTCAAGAATGCACCGCGACCCGTTATGCCGCGCTATGCTGCTGCGCATTCATTGCAGAAGGAAACCCGATTCATGGCAGGAAGCAGTTTGCTGGTGCTGATTGACGACATCGCCGCCGTACTGGACGACGTGTCATTGATGACCCAAATGGCCGCCAAGAAAACGGCCGGCGTACTCGGTGACGACCTTGCCCTCAATGCCCAGCAAGTCAGCGGCGTGCGTGCCGAGCGGGAAATCCCGGTGGTCTGGGCGGTCGCCAAGGGTTCGTTCATCAATAAACTGATCCTGGTGCCGTCGGCGCTGGCCATCAGTGCGTTCATTCCGTGGCTGGTCACGCCATTGTTGATGGTCGGCGGTGCCTATCTGTGCTTCGAAGGGTTTGAAAAACTCGCCCACAAGTTTCTGCACAGCAAGGCCGAAGATCAGGTCGAACATGCTGAACTGGTCGAGGCGGTGGCAGACCCGGCGGTGGATCTGGTGGCATTCGAAAAGGACAAGATCAAGGGCGCGATCCGCACCGACTTCATTCTCTCGGCAGAAATCATCGCCATCACCCTCGGCACCGTGGCCGGTGCGCCGTTGAGCCAGCAAGTCATCGTGCTGTCGGGGATCGCAATCGTCATGACCATTGGCGTCTATGGCCTGGTGGCGGGTATCGTCAAGCTGGATGACCTTGGACTCTGGTTGACTCAAAAGCCCGGGCAGATGGCGAAAAGCATCGGTGGCGCCATTCTGCGTGCGGCGCCGTACATGATGAAAAGCCTGTCGGTGATTGGTACGGCGGCGATGTTTCTGGTGGGTGGCGGCATCCTCACGCACGGTGTGCCGGTGGTGCATCACTGGATCGAAGAGGTTGGCGCTGCGGCGGGTGGCGGTGGATTTATTGTGCCGGTGCTGCTCAATGGTCTGGCGGGGATTGCGGCGGGTGCGGTGGTGTTGGTGGGCGTTTTGGCGACCAGCAAAATCTGGAAAGCACTGAAAGGCTGAAGGCAACACATAACAACTGTGGGAGCGAGCAGGCACGCTCCCACAGTGTTTTTCGGCCGCTGGAATTACTCAGCAATCTGCAACTTGCGCGCCTCGGTGTAGACGTAACGCACTTTCTCGTATTCGAATGGCGAGTTCGTCTGGCCATAGCGGAAGGTGGTCTGGTGGCGCTTGTCGATGCTGCGCAGGATCCAGACTTCCGGATGGTTGGAACTGACTTCGGCCACGTTGAGGAAGTTGATCGCATTCTCGGCCGTGTAATCCACCGCCAGGCCGCCGGTGTCGCGCAGGTTCGACGGACCGAGGATCGGCAGGACGAAATAAGCGCCGCCCGGCACGCCGTAGAAGCCCAGGGTCTGGCCGAAGTCTTCGCTTTGGCGCGGCAGACCCATGGCGGTGGCCGGGTCCCACAGGCCGGCGATGCCGATGGTGGTGTTGAGCAGCAGGCGTCCGGTGGTCTCCATCGAGCGCTGGCCCTTGAGTTGCAGCAGGCTGTTCAACAGGTTCGGCACGTCGCCGAGATTGTTGAAGAAGTTGCTGACACCGGTACGCAGAAAGCTCGGGGTGACGTAGCGGTAACCATTGACCACCGGCAGGAACACCCATTGGTCGAAGCGGTAGTTGAAGTGATAGACGCGCCGGTTCCACTCTTCCAGCGGATCGTAGACGGCCAGCGCGCTGAGCGTCGAACGCTCGAACTCGCGCTGGTCCAGGCCCGGGTTGAATTTGAGTTTGCTCAGCGGTTCCTTGAAACCATCACTGTCGACGACCACGGGGGCGTTGGCTTTGCTGTTGTCGGCATTGGCGACGCCTGCACAGAGTAACGCTGCGAAAAGCAGGAGGTATTTAGCCACGGAAGAACTCCAGCATGGCGTCGCTGTTGACGCGGTAGTTAATGTTGCCGCAATGGCCGCCCAGCGGGTAAACGGTCAGGCGATCGCCGAAGGTCCGGCGCAGGAAACCGAGGTCGCCAGGGCCGAGGATCACGTCGTCGGCGTTGTGCATGACGGCGATTTTCGGGCTGTCGTGCAGATAGTCCTTCAGCGCATACAGGCTCACCTGGTCAATCAGTTGCAGCAGGCTGCCACCGTCGGTACGGGCGCGCCACATCGGGATGACTTGTTCGGTGATGTAGCAGTCGAAGTCGCATTGCAGTGCACGCTTGAGGAATGGCGTGAGGCTGGTGCCCTCGGTGATCGGGAACTTGGGTGGGGTGATCAGGCCGCGACGGTTGATCAGGTCTGAAGTGAAGGCGATGTCGGCTGCCGAAAAGCGGAACGACGTACCGATCAGCATGGCCATCTGTTCGTTGGTCAGGTGCTGTTTGGACTGCTGGAAGTCGTAGAGCAGGGCGTCGTTGAGGTCGATGTAGCCCTTCTGCTGGAAGTAGCGGGTCAGTTTGTTCAGTACCAGTTCATAGAACGTGGTGCTGTTGTTGATGCCCTTGACCTCGGTCTGGACCAGCTTGTCGAGGTTGGTGATCGAGGTGTAGAGGTTGACCGGCGGGTTGAGCAGCAGGACTTTCTTGAAGTTGAAGCTGCGGCGGGTTTCGTCCAGGTGCGCGACGAAAGCGGCCTCCAGTCCACCCAGGCTGTAGCCGGTCAGGTAGTAATCGGTGACCGGCACTTTCGGGTTCTGTGCCCGCACGGCCTGCATCACCCGGTACAAATCTTCGGCATCTTCCTTGGACACACCCGGCGTGGCGAAGCGTGATGCGGCGCTCATGAAGTCATAGCTGGTAGGCGATGACAACTGCACCACGTGGTAGCCGGCTTTGTAATAGAGCTTCTTCAGGTATTCATTCAGGCTGCTGTCATAGCGCGCACCGGTGCCGGCGATCAGGAAAATCAGCGGTGCGGCGTGATCCTGCGTGGCAATGCGGTAGTCGAGTTTCTTGACCGCCCAGAAATTGTCCGGCAATTCGAACGCCCGTTCCGGACGCAAGGTGACGCTGCGCACTGTCTGATCGATGTCATCGTCCAGGGGCAACTCCGGACGCAAGTCCGGCGGCGTGGTCGCGATGGTCGCCTCGAACGGGTTGGTCAGGGGGTAGCCATAACTGGCGGCATCTATATCGACCGCCAGTGCGGACGCACTCAAAATAAGGCCGCCAAACAGGGCGGCGAAGCGCAAGGAGCGGAGCATGACTAAATCCCTTAGAAGAAGGTGCCGAATGAATTTCGCAGGCTATGACCATCGGATCTGCGCCAAAGTGCCAACCATCGGCACGAAACAGGCCTGATTGTGCAGTAGTAGTAGCTGGACGATACACTTCGCCGCGATTGAAAGACCAGTTAACAGTTGTTATCGCTTGCGAAACGCCTTCGGGCGATTAAGCTGGCCGCCGTTTTTCGCCAATTGGAGTGTTTCATGTCTCGCCGTCTGCCCGTGATTCTGCTGCTTGTATTGCTGCCTGTATGGCTGGCTGCCAGTTATGGCGCGCGTTATGGCTTCATGGAGGATGCACAGTGGGTCGGCATTTGCGTGGATGAGGCAAGTCGCTGGGAATGCCAGGTGCGATCGAATCTGGGGCTGATGATCCATTTCGGCGTTCTGGGCTGGGCTGCGCTGGGCGCGGCGATCATCGGCTTTGTCGTGCCGGGGCGGGCAGGCTGGTGGCTGGCGGTGCTGGCGCTGGTGTTCGGGTTTCCGGCGCTGGCGTTGTACAACACGACGCTGGCGGTGTTTGCGGTGGTGATAGCGGGGTTGCGTTTGGTCAGGGCTTCTCGGAGCGTCTGATAGTCCGTCATCGCGAGCAAGCTCGCTCCCACAATTGATCTTTATCGCACACAAATTTTGTGTTCACTGAAGATCTACTGTGGGAGCGAGCTTGCTCGCGATGAGGCCGGTCAGGTCAATGCAAAATCAAGCTGTGCGAACCCGCAGGCAGCGCCACAATGCTGCCACCATCAACACACTCACCAGCGCCCAGCCCCAGGCCTGCTGATTCTGCAAACCTTCACGAAACAGCTGCGGCGCGATGCCGGCACCAATAATGACGGTCAGCAACGCAATCTCGCGGCGCGGCACATTCACCGGGCGGCACAGATAAACCAGCGCCGGCACGATGAACGCGACACTCGGGAAGCTGCGATAACGCGGATCGAATACCAGTTCCAGCATCATCACGGCTGCAGCGAAACCTGTCGTTGCAACCAGCCAGCCAGCACGGCGTTCCAGCAAGTTGAAAGCCTGGCCGCGCCAACCGGTACGAGGGCTCAACGTCAGCGCAGCATGGGCCAGCACCAGCAGATTCAGAGCGGTCAGCAATCCGACCCATAGCCATTCACTGGTAAAACGCGTGGTCACCCGTGCCAGGTCACCCCAGGCGCCTATCGAACACGCCGCCAACGCGCCGAGCAAGGGCAGCACCAGCGCCGAGCGCGTCGTGCGAACCCGGCCGCCGAGCAGCAACGTGCCGATGAAGATCAAGCCACCCACCGCCAGCCATTGCGACCAGTAGGGTACGTTTGTCACTGGCCCGGCCAGCACGCCCTTGTCCTGGCGATCGGCATCGAACAGCCCCCAGTAACCACCCACTGCACCTTCACTGGCGCGTTTCCATGGCTGGTCGAAGGCTTCGATCAGGTTGTAGTGCCAGCCCCGTTGCTCGGCCATGGCGACAAAACCGCGAATGAACCTGGCTTCGTTGACCCGGCTCGGCAGCGCTGTTTCGCGCTGACGGCCTTCGCTGGGCCAGCCGGTTTCGCCAATCAGTACATCCTTGGGCGCGAACTTGTTGCCGAACACCTGGCGTACTTCGGCCACATGTTGCAGGGCGGCGTCGATGTTCGATGGATCATCTTCCCAGTACGGCAGCAAATGGATGGTCAGGAAGTCCACGGCGGGGGCGATTTCCGGGTGCTTGAGCCAGAACTCCCAGACGTCGGCATAGGTGACAGGCTGTTTGACCTGGCTATGGACCTTGTTGATCAGTTTCGCCAATTGCGCGCCAGTGACTTCCTTGCGCAGCAGGGTTTCGTTGCCGACGATCACGGCGCTCACCACATCCGGGTTGGCATTGGCCGAGGCGATCAGCAGGTCGACTTCTTTTTCCGTGTCCACCGGGTTGCTGTTGACCCAAGCGCCAATCATCATTTTCAAGCCGTGCTTGCGCGCCAGTTCCGGCAGGGCTTCGAGGCCGGTCATGGAATAGGTGCGGATGCATTCGAAGCTTTTGGACAGCAGCGCGAGGTCGGCATCCATGCGCTCGGGGCGCAGCTTGAAGGGCTGGTCGAACGGCGATTGGTCTTTGTCGAACGGCGTGTAGGACGCGCATTGCAGCTTGTGCGTTGCGCTGGCCACGTCCGGCAATATCACCGGTTTGCCGAGGCCGTACCAGAAGCCGCCCAGGGCAAACAGCCCGAGCAGGCAAGCGAATAGATAAGCAGCAAAAGGGAAGCGGGATGTCGCGGACATGGAAAGGCCGTGTGGGAGCAAAGCGGCGCATGTTACCTGCATTTACCGTGTGCTTGGTGGCTTGCATGATTTTGATATGCAAAGTTCGGGCGGAGTCTGCGGTGCGTTGGTCGCGCTCAAGATTAATGGCGTTCTGATGTCGTTTCTCGTTGCCTTGAGGTCGCTGGCAGAGCAGGTCGCCAAGAGCGTCAGGTTGATCATCGAAGGCGTCAGTACTCCGCTGATGTTCGAACGAGTTTGCGGTAAGGCGTGATGGGGGCGCTGTGCACCATAACAATACGTTTAAGCGACTCGGCATCCGTCGAGCGCAGCACTTTCGGGGAAGTAACGATGAAGATGCGACGACTCTTGGGCGCAGGTGCCGCTTTGGTGCTGGCGATCAGTTCTACCGTGGCCAGTGCCGCTGGGAAGGAAGTGACGATCGGTTATGTCGACGGCTGGTCGGACAGTGTCGCCACGACCAACGTGGCTGCCGAAGTGATCAGGCAGAAACTCGGTTATGACGTGAAGCTGCAAGCCGTCGCCACCGGGATCATGTGGCAAGGCGTGGCCACCGGCAAGCTCGACGCCATGCTGTCGGCCTGGCTGCCGGTGACCCACGGCGATTACTGGACGAAGAACAAGGATCAGGTCGTCGATTACGGCCCGAACTTCAAGGACGCGAAAATCGGCCTGATCGTGCCGGAATACGTCAAGGCGAAGTCCATTGACGACCTCAAGACCGACGACACCTTCAAGAACCGCATTGTCGGCATCGACGCCGGTTCGGGCGTGATGCTCAAGACCGATCAGGCGATCAAGGACTACGACCTGACGGGCTATCAACTCAAGGCCAGTTCTGGCGCCGGCATGATCGCCGAGCTGACCCGTGCCGAGAAGAAGAACGAATCCATCGCAGTGACCGGCTGGGTGCCGCACTGGATGTTCGCCAAGTGGAAACTGCGCTTCCTCGAAGATCCGAAAGGCGTGTATGGCGCGGCTGAAACCGTGAACAGCATCGGCAGCAAAGGCCTGGAGGCCAAGGCGCCGGAAGTGGCCAAGTTCCTGAAGAACTTCCAGTGGGAATCCAAGGATGAAATCGGCCAGGTGATGCTGGCGATCCAGGACGGTGCCAAGCCTGAAGCGGCGGCGAAGGATTGGGTCGCCAAACACCCTGATCGTGTTGCTGACTGGACCAAGTGATTTGAGCTGACGCGTCTGGTCAGCATCTTCCAGGGTCGCTCGGCAAATTTATGCCAAGCGGCCCTTTGCTTTTTTGTAGGAGCGAGCTTGCTCGCGATGGGCGTGAGCGTTAACGCGTGCTGTCTGAAAAAGTGCGGCGCCTTCAAATTCATCGCGAGCAAGCTCGCTCCTACAATTGGCGAATCCGTCATGGCGTTATAAGACTAAGGTCGTCTGGAACCTGCCCCGCAGCCGCATAGAGTGGATACCGTTGCAACTCAATCTGTGCTGCGAGGATAAAAACAATGAACGACAGCATTTACCTCTCGATTCAAAACAGCCCGCGCTTCAAGGAGCTGGTTAGCAAGAGGGAACGATTCGCCTGGATTCTGTCGGCGATCATGCTAGGGCTTTACTCCGGATTCATCCTTCTGATTGCCTATGGACCGCAGGTGCTGGGGGCGAAAATCAGCCCTGAGTCCTCGATTACCTGGGGCATACCGATCGGTGTCGGGCTGATTGTTTCGGCTTTCGTCCTGACCGGTATTTACGTACGACGCGCCAACGGCGAATTCGACGACCTGAACAATGCGATTCTCAAGGAGGCTCAGCAATGATCCGCCGTCTAATGGCTCTTTTGAGTATCGCAGCTTTCGCGCCTGGCGCCTGGGCGGCTGACGCCCTGACCGGTGCCGTGCAGAAGCAACCGCTTAATGTGTCGGCGATCTTGATGTTTGTCGCCTTCGTCGGTGCCACCCTGTGCATCACCTATTGGGCTTCCAAGCGTAATAATTCGGCAGCCGACTACTATGCCGCTGGCGGCAAGATCACCGGTTTCCAGAACGGTCTGGCGATTGCCGGTGACTACATGTCGGCAGCGTCCTTCCTGGGTATTTCCGCGCTGGTGTTCACCTCCGGCTACGACGGCCTGATCTATTCGATCGGTTTCCTGGTGGGCTGGCCGATCATTCTGTTCCTGATCGCCGAGCGCCTGCGTAACCTGGGCAAATACACCTTTGCCGACGTGGCGTCCTATCGCCTGGGGCAAACCCAGATCCGCTCGCTGTCCGCTTGCGGTTCGCTGGTGGTGGTGGCGTTCTACCTGATCGCGCAAATGGTCGGTGCCGGCAAGCTGATCCAGTTGTTGTTCGGTCTCGATTACCACGTTGCGGTGATCCTGGTCGGTATTCTGATGTGCCTGTACGTGTTGTTCGGCGGCATGCTGGCGACCACCTGGGTGCAGATCATCAAGGCAGTCCTGCTGCTGTCCGGTGCTTCCTTCATGGCACTGATGGTGATGAAGCACGTCAACTTCGACTTCAACATGCTGTTCTCCGAGGCGATCAAGGTTCACCCGAAAGCTGAAGCGATCATGAGCCCGGGCGGTCTGGTGAAAGATCCGGTCTCGGCGTTTTCCCTCGGTCTGGCGCTGATGTTCGGTACCGCTGGCCTGCCGCACATCCTGATGCGCTTCTTCACCGTGAGTGACGCAAAAGAAGCCCGCAAGAGCGTGTTGTACGCAACCGGTTTCATTGGTTACTTCTACATCCTGACCTTCATCATCGGCTTCGGCGCGATCCTGCTGGTCAGCACCAACCCGGCCTTCAAAGACGCTGCTGGCGCCTTGTTGGGTGGTAACAACATGGCGGCGGTGCACCTGGCCAACGCGGTGGGTGGCAGTATATTCCTGGGCTTCATCTCGGCGGTGGCGTTCGCGACCATTCTGGCAGTGGTTGCCGGTCTGACCCTGGCCGGTGCTTCGGCGGTGTCCCACGACCTGTACGCCAGCGTGATCAAGAAAGGCAAGGCCAACGAGAAGGACGAGATTCGCGTCTCGAAAATCACCACCATCTTCTTGGCGGTGCTGGCAATTGGCCTGGGTATCCTGTTCGAGAGCCAGAACATTGCGTTCATGGTGGGCCTGGCGTTCTCCATCGCGGCGAGCTGCAACTTCCCGGTGCTGCTGCTTTCCATGTACTGGAAGAAGCTGACCACTCGCGGTGCGATGATCGGTGGGTGGATGGGGCTGATCAGTGCCGTGGGCCTGATGGTGCTTGGTCCGACCATCTGGGTGCAGATCCTGCATCACGAGAAGGCCATCTTCCCGTATGAGTACCCGGCGCTGTTCTCGATGATGATTGCCTTTGTCGGGATCTGGTTCTTCTCGGTTACCGACAAGTCCACTGCTGCGGACAATGAGCGGGCGCTGTTCTTCCCGCAGTTTGTTCGTTCGCAGACGGGTCTTGGGGCGAGTGGTGCTGTTTCGCACTAAGCGTTTGGGTTTGACTGTTTAAGTTGCGTTGAATGGAAATGCCCTGGTCGAGAGATCGGGGCATTTTTTTATTGGGCGGTAATCGACCGGAATTTCGTGGGTGTGCCGATTTACTGTAGGAACTAGCCTGCTCGCGAAGGCGGCCTGACAGCCGACCTGTCTTTTGTTGACCGCGTACATATCCATTCCTGCGGTAACGGCGGCTTATGGTTCCGCTCTTACAGCGGGTCACTTTGGCAAACGCCCCAAAGTAACCAAAGGTCTCGCCCCTTACGTACGGCCCCTCGCTAAGGCTCGGCGTTCCTTCGCTCCGGCATTCATCCGGGGGCATTGCCCTCCGGTCGGCTTCGCTTCGACCTACATGCAATGAGTTCGACTGCGTCGAACGGCGCTGCGCGCCAATCCCCGGATGAACACCTCCACTCAGCCTCCCGAGGGGGCGGGTGGATCAAGATCAAGAGCTGCAGGCGAGCTAACGCTCGGCCTGATGAGTGGTGAAAAGCGTGGGTGTATGCCGATCTGCCTTTGCTCTTCTGTGGGAGCTGGCTTGCCTGCGATGGCGGTCTGTCAGCCAGCATCAATGTCGGATGTGCCGACCTCTTCGCGGGCAAGTCGGATCGCCGCACCGCCGCTCCCACAGGTTTGGTGCCGTCCGAATAGTTTGTGTTCGACGCAAGTACTGTGGGAGCGAGCCTGCTCGCGATGGCGGTCTATCGGCTGACCGAAACTTTGCAGAGAACCACATCAGCAAACAGGCCGGCCGGTAGGCCGCCTCGGGCGCTGTTGCGGTGTACCCCCCCTCGTGAGGCCGAGAGGAGGTTCTGCGCAGTGGGCAACCCGGCATGGATGCCGGGTTAGTCGCCGCCGGCCATGGATGGCCGATGGCGGCGGGCCCACGGAGCAGGACCGGAGCGAGGGCATGCCGAGCCAAAGCGAGGCACCGAATGTCAGGGGCAAGAGCCCTTGGTTACTTGGGGCTTTTCCAAGTGACCCGCCGTAAGGGCGGAACCAATAGCGGCCGTTACCGCAGCAACGGATATGTACACCATCAAAAAACCGCACAAACAAAAACGGCCTCCTGCTCTTTATATAAAAAAGCAGAGGCCGTTCTCAGTACAACTCAACACGCTACAGCAAGACAGCGCTTACTTGCGGTCTTCCAGCTTGGTGATATCACGCGACTCGTAGCCGGTGTACAGCTGGCGCGGACGGCCGATCTTGTACGGGCTGGAGAGCATTTCTTTCCAGTGGGAGATCCAGCCGACGGTCCGCGCCAGGGCGAAGATCACGGTGAACATGCTGGTTGGAATGCCGATCGCCTTGAGGATGATCCCCGAGTAGAAGTCGACGTTCGGGTASAGCSRGCGCTCGAYGAAGTACGGGTCGGTCAGCGCGATCTCTTCCAGGCGCATGGCCAGTTCGAGTTGCGGATCGTTGTTGATGCCCAGTTCCTTCAGTACTTCGTCGCAGGTCTGCTTCATGACGGTGGCGCGTGGGTCGCGGTTTTTGTAAACCCGGTGACCGAAGCCCATCAGTTTGAACGGATCGTTCTTGTCCTTGGCCTTGGCGATGTACTTGTCGATGTTCGAAACATCGCCAATCTCGTCAAGCATGGTCAGAACGGCTTCGTTTGCACCGCCGTGGGCAGGGCCCCACAGTGCAGCGATACCGGCGGCGATACAGGCGAACGGGTTGGCGCCCGAAGAGCCCGCCAGGCGCACGGTGGAGGTCGATGCGTTCTGCTCGTGGTCGGCATGGAGGATGAAGATCCGGTCCATGGCCTTGGCGAGTACCGGGCTGATCGGTTTGATCTCGCACGGGGTGTTGAACATCATGTGCAGGAAGTTTTCCGCGTACGACAGGTCGTTGCGCGGGTACATCATGGGTTGGCCCATGGAGTACTTGTAAACCATTGCTGCCAGGGTCGGCATCTTGGCAACCAGGCGGATCGCGGAAATTTCGCGATGCTGCGGGTTCTTGATGTCCAGGGAGTCGTGGTAGAAGGCCGAGAGGGCACCGACTACGCCGCACATGACGGCCATCGGGTGGGCGTCGCGACGGAAGCCGTTGAAGAAGGTCTTCAGCTGCTCGTGGACCATGGTGTGGTTCTTCACGGTGCTGACGAACTGTGCCTTCTGTTCTGCGGTCGGCAGTTCGCCGTTGAGCAGCAGGTAGCAGGTCTCCAGATAGTCCGACTTCTCGGCCAACTGTTCGATCGGGTAGCCGCGGTGCAGCAGAATGCCGTTGTCGCCATCAATATAGGTGATYTTCGACTCGCACGAGGCGGTCGACATGAAACCCGGGTCAAAGGTGAAACGGCCCGTGACCGTCAGGCCCCGAACATCGATAACATCGGGACCAACGGTGCCGGTTAAAATGGGCAGCTCGACGGGGGCTGCGCCCTCGATGATCAACTGCGCTTTTTTGTCAGCCATGTGGCCTCCTATTTATGCTTGAAATCATCAGACAGACCCCCCACGCAGGGCCCGCACCACTATAGTGAGATAAATTCGAATGTCAATTTGCCTAAAGTCTTGCTCCAGAAGGCTTTAACCGGACTTTTTTCTCGAAATTGGCTGCCATTTACGCCTTTTATGTCAGTTGCGCAATCAGCTGTTTGGGTTAGGTCTTTGCGTTGTCATTAGTAGCCTAACTGTCTATACTCGGCCACCGACCGCCAGGGGCTTTTGGGCCTGCTTTATTGGGGGTCGCATCCCTGGGTGGTGGTTACCTGACCAGTGCACTCCCCAACAACTTTGCCCTGATTGTTAGGGGCTCTTCAGTGTGAAAAAAAAGCCGTGAAAAGCCAACGACCTGTAAACCTAGACCTAAGGACCATCAAACTCCCCATCACCGGCGTTACGTCGTTTCTTCACCGTGTTTCCGGCATCATCCTCTTCCTGGGCCTTGGCTTCATGCTTTATGCATTGGGCAAATCCCTGGGTTCCGAGGAAGGTTTTGCCGACGTGAAGGCAACCTTGACCAGCCCGCTGGCCAAGTTCGTAGCATGGGGCCTCCTGTCCGCTCTTCTTTATCACCTGGTAGCCGGTGTGCGCCATTTGATTATGGACATGGGCATCGGTGAGACGCTGGAAGGCGGCCGCCTGGGCTCGAAAATTATCATCGCCGTTTCCGTGGTGTTGATCGTTCTGGCAGGAGTTTGGATATGGTAACCAGCGTTACGAACCTTTCGCGTTCCGGTCTGTATGACTGGATGGCGCAACGTGTGTCTGCGGTCGTTCTCGCGGCTTATTTCATTTTCCTGATCGGATACCTTGCTGCGAACCCGGGCATTGGCTACGACCAATGGCACGGCCTGTTCGCCCACAACGGGATGCGTATCTTCAGTCTGCTGGCCCTTGTGGCCCTGGGTGCTCACGCCTGGGTCGGCATGTGGACCATCGCGACCGACTACCTGACGCCGATGGCGCTGGGCAAGTCCGCGACTGCAGTGCGTTTCCTTTTCCAGGCAGTATGCGGCGTTGCGATGTTCGCTTACTTCGTCTGGGGTGTGCAGATTCTCTGGGGTATCTGATTCATGGCTAACATTCCAACGATTTCTTTCGACGCCATCATTATTGGTGGTGGCGGTGCCGGCATGCGCGCAGCGCTGCAACTGGCACAGGGCGGTCACAAGACTGCCGTGATCACCAAGGTTTTCCCGACCCGCTCGCACACTGTATCCGCTCAAGGCGGCATCACCTGCGCAATCGCGTCTGCTGACCCGAACGATGACTGGCGCTGGCACATGTACGATACCGTCAAGGGTTCCGACTACATCGGTGACCAGGACGCTATCGAATACATGTGTCAGGAGGGCCCGGCTGCCGTTTACGAGCTGGACCACATGGGCATGCCATTCTCGCGTACCGAGCAGGGTCGTATCTACCAGCGTCCATTCGGCGGTCAGTCGAAGGATTACGGTAAGGGCGGCCAGGCTGCTCGTACTTGCGCTGCGTCCGACCGTACCGGTCACGCACTGCTGCACACCCTTTATCAGGGCAACCTGAAAGCCGGTACCGTGTTCCTGAACGAGTACTACGCGGTTGATCTGGTGAAGAACGGCGAAGGCGAGTTCGTCGGTGTGATCGCGATCTGCATCGAAACCGGTGAAACCACCTACATCCGCGCCAAAGCCACCGTGCTGGCGACCGGCGGTGCAGGCCGTATCTACGCTTCGACCACCAACGCCCTGATCAACACCGGTGACGGCGTTGGTATGGCGCTGCGTGCTGGCGTGCCGGTACAAGACATTGAAATGTGGCAGTTCCACCCGACCGGTATCGCCGGCGCTGGTGTACTGGTTACCGAAGGTTGCCGTGGTGAAGGTGGATACCTGATCAACAAGCACGGCGAGCGTTTCATGGAGCGTTATGCTCCGAACGCCAAAGACCTTGCCGGTCGTGACGTCGTTGCCCGTTCGATGGTTAAGGAAATCATCGCCGGCAACGGTTGCGGTCCGAATGGCGACCACGTGATGCTCAAACTCGACCACCTGGGCGAGGAAGTGCTGCACAGCCGTCTGCCAGGCATCTGCGAACTGTCGAAGACTTTCGCACACGTTGACCCGGTTGTTGCTCCGGTTCCGGTTGTTCCGACCTGTCACTATATGATGGGCGGCGTTCCGACCAACATTCACGGTCAGGCAATCACCCAGAACGGCGAAGGCGTCGATGAAATCATCCCTGGTCTGTTCGCAGTGGGTGAAGTGGCTTGCGTATCGGTTCACGGTGCCAACCGTCTGGGCGGCAACTCGCTGCTCGACCTGGTGGTATTCGGCCGTGCTGCCGGCCTGCACCTGGAAAAGGCGCTGACCGACGGTATCGAATACGACGACGCCACCGATGCCGACATCAATGCGGCCCTGGCACGTCTGTCCGCTCTGAACGAGCGTACCGAAGGCGAAGACGTGGCTACCTTGCGTCGCGAACTGCAAAACTGCATGCAGAACTACTTCGGTGTATTCCGTACCGGCGAATACATGCAGAAGGGTATTGCCCAACTGGCTGAGCTGCGTACCCGTATCGCCAACGTGAAGATCAACGATAAGTCGCAGGCGTTCAACACTGCACGTATCGAAGCGCTGGAACTGCAGAACCTGCTGGAAGTGGCCGAAGCCACCGCCATCGCTGCAGAAGTACGTAAAGAGTCCCGTGGTGCTCACGCCCGTGAAGACTTCGAAGATCGTGACGACGAAAACTGGCTGTGCCACACCCTGTACTTCCCGGGTGACAAGCGCGTGACCAAGCGTGCCGTGAACTTCTCGCCGAAGACTGTTCCGACTTTTGAACCTAAGATTCGGACTTATTAAGGGTGGCCGCCATGTTGCAAGTCAGCGTTTATCGTTACAACCCTGATCAGGACGCCGCGCCGTTCATGCAGGAATTCCAGGTCGATACCGGTGGTAAAGACCTGATGGTGCTGGACGTGCTGGCCCTGATCAAAGAGCAGGACGAAGGTTTCTCCTATCGTCGCTCTTGTCGTGAAGGTGTTTGCGGTTCCGACGGCATGAACATCAACGGCAAAAACGGCCTGGCGTGCATCACGCCGCTGTCTGCCGTCGTAAAAGGTAACAAGTTGATCGTTCGTCCGCTGCCAGGTTTGCCGGTTATCCGTGACCTGGTCGTCGATATGAGCATCTTCTACAAGCAATACGAGAAGGTTAAGCCATACCTGCAGAACGACACGCCGGCTCCGGCCATCGAACGTCTGCAGTCCCCTGAAGAGCGTGAAAAGCTGGACGGTCTGTACGAGTGCATCCTGTGCGCTTGCTGCTCGACTTCCTGCCCGTCCTTCTGGTGGAACCCGGACAAGTTCCTGGGTCCAGCTGCTCTGCTGCAAGCGTACCGCTTCCTGGCAGACAGCCGTGACACCAAGACGTCCGAGCGTCTGGCTTCGCTGGATGACCCGTTCAGCGTATTCCGCTGCCGCGGGATCATGAACTGCGTCAACGTATGTCCGAAAGGCCTGAACCCGACTAAGGCCATCGGTCACATCCGTAACATGTTGCTCTCGAGCGGCGTGTGATTCAGCTGCTGTACCCGTAGGACCGCAGTACCCGTAGATGCTACGGCGCGGGCTTCAACCGGCGCCGTAGTTTTAACCTGAGCAGCAGCTTAAAAGGCTGCGGCTCTTATTTTGAAGAAATGAGACAAGCAGGGGCATCCGGGCTGGTACCCGGACTATCAGTGTGATCCTAGTGGCTTGTTTTGGTCGCTGCATTCGGACTTCTGCAAGTTTGCTCGGTGTCGACACCGATGGTGTTCCCCTAACCGAGGGTGACCAAGCATGCAAGAAAGCGTGATGCAGCGCATGTGGAACAGCGCCTACCTATCCGGTAGTAACGCTGCCTATGTGGAAGAGCTCTACGAGCTCTACCTGCACGACCCTAACGCTGTGCCAGAAGAGTGGCGCACCTACTTCCAGAAGTTGCCTGCTGACGGCAACACTGCCACCGATGTTTCGCACTCCACAATTCGCGATCATTTCGTCTTGCTGGCAAAGAACCAGCGCCGCGCCCAACCGGTTTCCGCCGGCAGCGTGAGCAGTGAGCACGAGAAGAAGCAAGTTGAAGTGCTGCGATTGATCCAGGCCTACCGTATGCGTGGCCACCAGGCAGCCCAGCTTGACCCGCTGGGACTGTGGCAGCGTCCTGCACCTGCAGACCTGTCGATCAATCATTACGGCTTGACCAATGCCGATCTTGATACGACCTTCCGTGCCGGCGACCTGTTCATCGGCAAAGAGGAAGCGAGCCTACGCGAAATTCACGAAGCGTTGCAGCAGACATATTGCCGCACCATCGGCGCTGAATTCACGCACATCACCGATTCCGAGCAGCGCCAGTGGTTCCAGCAGCGTCTGGAAAGCGTGCGCGGTCGTCCGACGTACTCCGCCGACATCAAGAGCCACCTGCTCGAGCGCGTGACCGCCGGCGAAGGCCTGGAAAAATACCTGGGCACCAAATACCCGGGTACCAAGCGTTTCGGTCTGGAAGGCGGCGAGAGCCTGATTCCGATGCTCGACGAGCTGATCCAGCGTTCCGGTTCCTACGGCACCAAGGAAATCGTCATCGGCATGGCCCACCGTGGCCGTCTGAACGTGCTGGTCAACACCTTCGGCAAGAACCCGCGCGAGTTGTTCGACGAGTTCGAAGGCAAGAAGAAGGTCGAGCTGGGTTCCGGTGACGTCAAATACCACCAGGGCTTCTCGTCCAACGTGATGACCACTGGCGGTGAAGTTCACCTGGCGATGGCGTTCAACCCGTCCCACCTGGAAATCGTTTCCCCGGTGGTCGAGGGTTCGGTTCGCGCCCGTCAGGATCGTCGCAACGACCCGACCGGTGAGAAGGTTCTGCCGATCTCCATCCACGGTGACGCTGCATTCGCAGGTCAGGGCGTGGTCATGGAAACCTTCCAGATGTCGCAGACCCGCGGTTTCAAAACCGGCGGTACCGTGCACATCGTGATCAACAACCAGGTCGGTTTCACCATCAGCAACCCGCTGGACGCTCGTTCCACCGAGTACGCGACCGACGTTGCGAAAATGATCCAGGCGCCGATCCTCCATGTGAATGGCGATGATCCGGAAGCCGTATTGTTCGTGACGCAGCTGGCCATCGACTACCGCATGCAGTTCAAGCGTGACGTGGTAATCGACATGTTCTGCTACCGTCGTCGCGGCCACAACGAAGCCGACGAACCTAGTGGCACCCAGCCTCTGATGTATCAGCAGATCACCAAACAGCGCACCACCCGTGAGCTGTATGCCGATCGTCTGACCCAGAGCGGTGTGCTGGACGCAGAGCGTGTTCAGGCGAAAGTCGACGAATACCGCAACGCGCTGGACAACGGTCTGCACGTAGTGAAGAGCCTGGTCAAGGAGCCGAACAAAGAGTTGTTCGTGGACTGGCGCCCATACCTGGGTCACGCCTGGACCGCGCGTCACGACACGCGTTTCGACCTCAAGACCTTGCAGGAACTGTCCGCCAAGCTGCTGGAAATCCCGGAAGGCTTCGTGGTTCAGCGCCAGGTTGCCAAGATCTACGAAGACCGCCAGAAGATGCAAGCCGGCGGCCTGCCGATCAACTGGGGTTACGCCGAAACCATGGCGTACGCGACCCTGGCGTTCGAAGGCCACCCGATTCGCATGACGGGTCAGGACATCGGCCGCGGTACGTTCTCGCACCGCCATGCTGTCCTGCACAACCAGAAAGACGCGGGCACCTACATCCCGCTGCAGAACCTGTACGACGGTCAGCCGCGTTTTGACCTGTACGACTCGTTCCTGTCCGAAGAAGCGGTACTGGCGTTCGAGTACGGTTACTCGACCACCACGCCGAATGCCCTGGTTATCTGGGAAGCCCAGTTCGGCGACTTCGCCAACGGCGCCCAGGTCGTTATCGACCAGTTCATCACCAGTGGCGAGCACAAGTGGGGCCGTCTGTGCGGTCTGACCATGCTGCTGCCGCACGGTTATGAAGGCCAGGGTCCGGAGCACTCCTCGGCTCGTCTGGAGCGTTACCTGCAGCTGTGCGCCGAGCACAACATTCAGGTGTGCATGCCGACGACGCCGGCTCAGATCTACCACTTGCTGCGCCGTCAGGTGATTCGCCCGCTGCGCAAACCATTGGTAGTCCTGACTCCGAAGTCGCTGCTGCGCCACAAGCTGGCCATCTCGACGCTGGAAGATCTGGCCGAAGGTTCGTTCCAGACCGTTATCCCGGAAATCGATGCCCAAGACCCGAAAAAGGTCGAGCGCATTGTTCTGTGTAGCGGCAAGGTCTACTACGACCTGCTGGAAAAACGCCGTGCCGAAGGTCGTGACGACATCGCCGTCGTGCGTATCGAGCAGCTGTACCCATTCCCTGAGGACGACTTGAATGAAGTCCTGGCTCCTTATACCAACCTCAAACATATCGTTTGGTGTCAGGAAGAGCCGATGAACCAGGGTGCCTGGTACTGCAGCCAACACCACTTGCGTCGCAGCGTCGGCAACCTCAACAAGTCTCTCGTACTCGAGTACGCGGGCCGTGAGGCTTCTGCTGCACCTGCATGCGGTTACGCATCGATGCACGCCGAGCAGCAGGAACAACTGCTGCAAGACGCCTTTACTGTTTAACGCCTTCGCGCACCTGAAACCGAATTTAAGGAACCACAGATAATGGCTATCGAGATCAAAGCCCCCACTTTCCCGGAATCGGTTGCCGATGGCACCGTTGCCACCTGGCACAAACAACCGGGCGACGCGGTCAAGCGCGACGAACTGATCGTCGACATCGAAACCGACAAAGTCGTGCTGGAAGTGCTGGCTACCGCTGACGGCGTGCTGGGCGCTATCGTCAAGAACGAAGGCGATACCGTTCTGTCTGACGAAGTGCTGGGCTCCATCCAGGCTGGCGGTGCTGCTGCTCCAGCTGCTGCCGCTGCTCCGGCTGCTGCCCAGGCTGCTGCTCCAGCTGCCGAAGGCGAAGACGATCCTGTTGCTGCTCCAGCTGCCCGCAAACTGGCTGAAGAGAACGGCATCAACATCGCTTCCGTTGCCGGCACCGGCAAAGGCGGTCGCGTGACCAAGGAAGACGTGGTTGCAGCCGTTGCTGCCAAGAAAGCCGCTCCGGCTGCCGCGCCTGCCAAGGCTGCTGCACCTGCCGCTGCTGCTCCGGTGTTCGCTGCTGGCGAGCGCATCGAAAAGCGCGTACCGATGACCCGTGTGCGGGCCACCGTTGCCAAGCGCCTGGTTGAAGCTCAGTCGAACATGGCGATGCTGACCACGTTCAACGAAGTCGACATGACCGAAGTCATGGCGTTGCGTTCGAAGTACAAGGATCTGTTCGAGAAGTCCCACAACGGCGTACGCCTGGGCTTCATGTCGTTCTTCGTGAAAGCAGCTACCGAAGCGCTGAAGCGCTTCCCGGCTGTCAACGCGTCGATCGACGGCGGCGACATCGTTTACCACGGCTACGCTGACGTCGGCGTTGCAGTTTCCAGCGATCGCGGCCTGGTTGTACCGGTTCTGCGTAACGCCGAACTGATGAGCCTGGCTGAAATCGAAGGCGGCATCGCCACCTTCGGCAAGAAAGCCCGCGACGGCAAACTGTCGATGGACGAAATGACCGGTGGTACTTTCACCATCACCAACGGTGGTACTTTCGGTTCGATGATGTCGACTCCGATCGTCAACCCGCCACAAGCCGCCATTCTGGGCATGCACAACATCATCCAGCGTCCTATGGCCATCAACGGTCAGGTCGTTATCCGTCCGATGATGTACCTGGCACTGTCCTACGATCACCGTCTGATCGATGGCAAAGAAGCTGTGACCTTCCTGGTGACCATCAAGAACCTGCTGGAAGATCCGGCTCGTCTGTTGCTGGATATCTGATCGAAGCAGCCATGAGCTGCAAGTCGAGCTGTCGGAAAACCCGCAGCCTGGCTTGCCGCTCGCGGCTTGAAGCTTTTCGCTAAAGAGGATTTTTTGAATGTCGCAGAAATTTGACGTAGTAGTGATCGGTGCGGGCCCTGGCGGTTACGTGGCTGCCATCAAGGCCGCGCAGCTTGGTCTTTCGACGGCCTGCATCGAGAAGTACACCGACAAGGAAGGCAAACTGGCTCTGGGCGGTACTTGCCTGAACGTCGGCTGCATTCCATCCAAGGCCCTGCTGGACAGCTCCTGGAAGTACAAGGAAGCCAAAGAAGGCTTCGCGATCCACGGTATCAACCACGCTGGCGTGACCATGGACGTGCCAGCAATGGTCGGCCGCAAGGCCACCATCGTCAAAGGCCTGACTTCCGGTGTCGCCACCCTGTTCAAAGCCAACGGTGTGACATCCATTGAAGGTCACGGCAAGCTGCTGGCCGGCAAGCAAGTTGAAGTCACCAAGCCGGACGGCTCGGTAGAAATCATCCAGGCCGAGAACGTGATCCTGGCTCCAGGCTCGCGTCCGATCGACATTCCGCCGGCTCCGGTCGACCAGAATGTGATCGTCGATTCGACTGGCGCCCTGGAATTCCAAACCGTTCCAAAACGTCTGGGCGTGATCGGCGCTGGCGTGATCGGTCTGGAACTGGGTTCGGTCTGGTCGCGTCTGGGTGCAGAAGTGACTGTCCTGGAAGCCCTGGACACCTTCCTGATGGCCGCTGACGCCGCCGTTTCCAAGGAAGCGCTGAAAACCCTGACCAAACAGGGTCTGGACATCAAGCTGGGCGCTCGCGTCACCGGTTCCAAAGTGAACGGCGACGAAGTCGTGGTGAACTACACCGATTCCAACGGCGAACAGAACATCACTTTCGACAAGCTGATCGTAGCCGTTGGTCGCCGTCCGGTGACCACTGATCTGCTGGCTGCCGACTGCGGCGTGACCCTGGACGAGCGCGGTTTCGTGCACGTTGACGATCACTGCGCCACCACCGTACCGGGCGTTTACGCCATCGGCGACGTGGTTCGCGGCATGATGCTGGCGCACAAGGCCTCGGAAGAGGGCATCATGGTTGTCGAGCGCATCAAGGGCCACAAAGCCCAGATGAACTATGACCTGATCCCTTCGGTTATTTATACTCACCCGGAAATCGCGTGGGTTGGTAAAACCGAGCAGGCCTTGAAAGCTGAAGGCGTTGAAGTTAACGTCGGTACCTTCCCGTTCGCAGCCTCTGGCCGTGCCATGGCTGCCAACGACACCGGTGGTTTCGTCAAGGTCATCGCAGATGCCAAGACAGACCGCGTACTGGGCGTCCACGTGATTGGCCCAAGCGCTGCAGAACTGGTTCAGCAGGGCGCGATCGGTATGGAATTCGGCACCAGCGCTGAAGACCTGGGCATGATGGTTTTCTCCCATCCGACCCTGTCTGAAGCCTTGCACGAAGCTGCTTTGGCAGTGAATGGCGGCGCCATCCACATCGCCAACCGCAAGAAGCGTTAATAGATAATAAGAAACCACGGCGGTTTGGCCCGTCGTGAGCCTTGCATGCAAGACTCACCGCGGAATATCCGCTGGACGCAGTCTTGCATAGCTGCACCGGGTATCCGGAAAGGCTATGCAAGCAGCAGTCACAGGTGGTGCGGCACTTGAATGAGTGCAGCACCGAATGCGCAGTACCTAACGAAGACGGTAATAAGCATGAATCTTCACGAGTATCAGGGTAAGCAGCTGTTCGCTGAGTACGGCCTGCCAGTTTCCACCGGTTACGCGGTAGACACCCCGGAAGCAGCAGCAGAAGCTTGCGACAAAATCGGCGGCAGCGAGTGGGTTGTCAAAGCCCAGGTCCACGCCGGTGGTCGCGGTAAAGCGGGCGGCGTTAAGCTGGTTCGCAGCAAAGAAGACGCCAAAGCATTCGCTCAACAGTGGTTGGGCAAGCGTCTGGTGACTTACCAGACTGATGCCAATGGTCAGCCAGTCACCAAGATCCTGGTTGAATCGTGCACTGATATCGCTAAAGAGCTGTACCTGGGCGCTGTCGTTGACCGTTCGAGCCGTCGCATCGTGTTCATGGCTTCCACCGAAGGTGGCGTGGACATCGAGAAAATCGCTCACGACACCCCTGAGAAAATCCTCAAGGCCACTATCGATCCACTGGTTG
This sequence comes from Pseudomonas sp. P4_C4, assembly GCF_056402055.1. NCBI lineage: Bacteria > Pseudomonadati > Pseudomonadota > Gammaproteobacteria > Pseudomonadales > Pseudomonadaceae > Pseudomonas > Pseudomonas sp. P4_C4. The sequence goes on from NZ_JBFUID010000020.1 coordinate 38,341, forward strand.
GCGCTCAGCCATTCCAGGGTCGCGAGCTGGCATTCCAGCTGGGTCTGGAAGGCAAGCAAGTTGCTCAGTTCGCCAAGATCTTCGTAGGTCTGGCCAAGCTGTTCAAGGATCACGACCTGGCTCTGCTGGAAGTGAACCCGCTGGTGATCAAGGCTGACGGCGATCTGCATTGCCTCGACGCCAAGATCAACATCGACGCCAACGCCATGTACCGTCAGCCTAAGCTGAAGACTTTCCACGATCCGTCGCAAGACGATCCGCGCGAAGCGCACGCTGCCAAGTTCGAACTGAACTACGTAGCGCTGGAAGGCAACATCGGTTGCATGGTCAACGGTGCTGGCCTGGCCATGGGTACCATGGACATCGTCAACCTGCATGGCGGCAAACCAGCCAACTTCCTCGACGTGGGCGGCGGTGCTACCAAGGAACGCGTTACCGAAGCGTTCAAGATCATCCTGTCCGACACTAACGTCGCTGCAGTACTGGTCAACATCTTCGGCGGCATCGTTCGTTGCGACATGATTGCCGAAGGCATCATCGGCGCTGTGAAAGAAGTCGGCGTGAAAATCCCGGTTGTTGTTCGCCTTGAAGGCAACAACGCTGAGCTGGGCGCTAAAGTACTGGCAGAAAGCGGTTTGAACATCATCGCTGCTACCAGCCTGACCGACGCTGCTCAACAAGTTGTCAAAGCTGCGGAGGGCAAATAATGAGCGTCCTGATCAATAAAGACACCAAAGTTATCTGCCAGGGTATTACCGGTTCGCAAGGTAGTTTCCACACCCAGCAAGCCATCGAATACGGCACCAAGATGGTTGGCGGCGTAACTCCAGGCAAAGGCGGCACCGAGCACCTGGGCCTGCCAGTGTTCAACACCGTGAAAGACGCTGTAGCTGCCACTGGCGCCACCGCCAGCGTGATCTACGTTCCGGCTCCTTTCTGCAAGGACTCGATCCTGGAAGCTGCCTTCGGCGGCATCAAACTGATCGTGTGCATCACCGAAGGCATTCCTACCCTGGACATGCTGGACGCTAAAGTTAAGTGCGACGAGCTGGGCGTAGTCCTGATCGGTCCTAACTGCCCAGGCGTGATCACTCCAGGCGAATGCAAGATCGGCATCATGCCAGGTCACATTCACTTGCCAGGCAAGGTCGGTATCGTTTCCCGTTCCGGCACCCTGACCTACGAAGCTGTGAAGCAGACTACTGACGCCGGTTTCGGTCAGTCGACTTGCGTCGGCATCGGTGGTGACCCGATCCCGGGTTCGAACTTCATCGACATCCTGAAGCTGTTCCAGGAAGACCCGAAGACCGAAGCGATCGTGATGATCGGTGAGATCGGCGGTTCGGCTGAAGAAGAAGCGGCTGCCTACATCAAGGCACACGTGACCAAGCCGGTTGTTTCCTACATCGCTGGTGTGACTGCTCCTCCGGGCAAGCGCATGGGCCATGCTGGCGCAATCATCTCTGGCGGCAAAGGCACTGCAGACGAGAAATTCGCTGCTCTGCAAGACGCAGGCGTTAAAACCGTGCGTTCGCTGGCAGACATCGGCAAGGCCCTGGCCGAGCTGACTGGTTGGGCTGTCAAGTAAGCCTCGCGCTTGGCTGACGCTTCACCAGACAAAGGCCACCTTCGGGTGGCCTTTGTCATTTCCGGGATTTATGTGTTGTTTGGCAGGGCCCCATCGTCGGAACGCCGCCCGGAGCAAGCTCGCTCCCACAGTTGACCGCATTCCAATGTGGGAGCGAGCTTGCTCGCGATGACGGACTTACAGGCCCCACCCATTTACATGCAGAAACGCGACATAGAAGTGTCGTAGATCGGAATGTTCGCCCTCTAACAGTGCGTTTCTGGTCCAAATTCGTTAGTCTACGCGCCATTTTTGCGTCTGCGGCCCACAAGGCAGCAACGCGCTAAAAGGGTTGGTCTTATACGGACCGACAGCATTTCCCTCACCCATAGGGAAATCCCTCTCTAAATTCCGATTCAGTAGTGTGGTATTTCCTTAATGAAAGTGTTGAAAGGCCAGGACATCCTGGCACTTGGTTTTATGACGTTTGCCCTGTTCGTCGGGGCTGGCAACATCATCTTCCCGCCTATCGTCGGTTTGCAGTCCGGTCCCAATGTCTGGATGGCGGCGCTGGGCTTTCTGGTCACCGCGGTTGGTCTGCCGGTGATCACCGTTGTGGCGCTGGCCAAGGTCGGCGGTGCAATGGATGCCTTGAGCAGCCCGATCGGTAAAGTCGCCGGTGGCCTGCTGGCGGCTGCGTGCTACCTCGCTGTTGGCCCGCTGTTCGCGACGCCACGTACCGCCACGGTATCGTTCGAAGTGGGCCTGGCGCCGCTGACCGGCGAGAGCCCGCTGGCGTTGTTCCTCTACAGCTCGGTTTACTTCCTGCTGGTGTTCTTCATTTCGCTGTACCCGGGCCGTCTGTTGGATACCGTAGGGCGCTTTCTCGCGCCGCTGAAGATCATCGCCCTGGCCGTGCTGGGCATTGCAGCATTCGCCTTGCCGGCCGGTGACATTGGCCAAGCCACGCCTGAATACGTGGCGGCGCCGTTTTCCCAAGGCTTCATCAATGGTTACCTGACCATGGATACCCTGGGCGCCCTGGTGTTCGGCATCGTCATCGTCAATGCCATCCGCTCCCGCGGCGTCGAGTCGCCTGCACTGATCACCCGTTACGCGATCATTGCCGGTCTGATTGCCGGTGTGGGTCTGGCGCTGGTTTACGTCAGCCTGTTCCGTCTGGGTTCGGGCAGCCATGAGGTGGCCGCTGGCGCTAGCAATGGCGCGGCGGTATTGCATGCTTACGTGCAGCACACCTTCGGTTCGCTGGGTAGTGGTTTCCTTGCCGTGCTGATCTCACTGGCGTGCCTGGTGACCGCGGTCGGCCTGACCTGCGCCTGCGCCGAGTACTTCAGCCGTGTACTGCCACTGTCCTACAAGACGCTGGTCATCATCCTTGCTGCATTCTCCCTGCTGGTGTCCAACCTGGGCCTCACCAAGCTGATTGCGTTCTCGATCCCGGTGCTCACCGCGATCTACCCGCCATGTATCGTTCTGGTGGCGTTGAGCTTCTGCAAGGACTTCTGGCATGAGCAGGGTCGTATCCTCGGCCCGGTCATGCTGGTGTCGTTCATCTTCGGCCTGATCGACGCCCTCAAGGGTGCAGGCCTGGCGGACTGGATGCCGACGCAAATGGCCCACCTGCCGCTGAGCGAGCAGGGTCTGGCCTGGCTGGTGCCGTCGGTGATGACACTGGTGGTCGCGGTAGTTTGCGATCGTCTGCTGGGCAAGCGCGCCGAAGCCTTGGCTTAAGTCGCTTCACGACCCGCCACAAGCGGGTTCTGAGCAGAAACAGAAATGCCCCGTATCAATCGATACGGGGCATTTTTTATGGGGTTGAGGCAGTGTCTTTTTTTCTGGGCTAACGTCGAAAGTCTGCCAAACCCATTGTAGGAGCAGCCGGTCGACGCTCGATTGCTCGCGAAGATCGTGAACTATGGCACGTGATTTCTGGATAAGCGCGTTGCTTACAGGTTCTTCGCGAGCAATCGAGCGTCGACCGGCTGCTCCTACAAGGGGTTGTGTACACCGCAAATACATCACAAGGACCTGCATGTCGTTCATCCAAGCCAACCTGATCCACATTCTTGCCGCTATCTGGTTCGTTATCTGCTGGGGCGGTTACACCCGCTATGCCACATGGAAGGGCCGTGATACGGCGTGCCTGGCCAGTGTTCTGCACCTTTATCGCGAAGACTGGATGCGCCGCATGCTGCTGCGCGACAACCGCATCGCCGATGCCAGCGTGATCGGCAACCTGGAGCGCAATGCTTCGTTCTTCGCCTCCAGCACGCTGATTATCCTGGCGGGTATTCTCACGGTGCTCGGGGCTTCCGAGCGGGCGGTTTCGTTGCTGGCAGATATCCCGATGGTGCAACAGGCGTCCCAAGGCATGTCGGAAATCAAGTTGCTGTGCCTGGCGCTGGTGTTTGTCTATGCGTTCTTTACCTTTAGCTGGTGCATGCGTCAGTACAACTTCGCGGCCATCCTGGTGGGCTCGGCACCCATGGTCGGTGAGCGTCATGTCTCGGAGCAGGAGCGTAAAGCCTTTGCGAGCCGGGCAGCCCGCGTTATCTCCATGGCCGCCAACCAGTTCAACTTCGGGTTGCGTTCATACTACTTCGGCATGACCATGCTGGCCTGGTTCGTTAGTCCATGGCTGTTCATGTTGATGAGTGCCGGTGTGGTGTTCGTATTGTATCGCCGCGAGTTTCACTCCGACGTTCTCGACGTGATGGTCTATACCCCTACAGAGGCGCCATTGCCCGAGGTGAATAAAGAGGCGGCCTGATCGGGTACCCGCGTGCTGGCTATCCAGTGTGTTACTGGAAGGATCTGGCTCGGTAGCGCAGTCCGGTTTGGCTGGTGGGATTAATCTGTTCGCTGTTGTTGATGATTAGTCCAACCTTTCGAACGATTTTGCTCTAACCACTTTTTTCAAGACAAAAGAAAACCCGCACTTGGCGGGTTTTCTTTTGCCACTCTAAAAACCGTATTAGTTCTTAGGTGCTTCCGGAGCAGCCGGAGCAGCCGGAGTGGCCGGAGTGGCCGGAGCAGCCTGATCTTTGGCGGCTTCGGCGTTTTCTTTCGCCGCGTCGTTCACTTTATCCTGAGCTTCGTTCATTTTTTGCTGGGCTTGCTCAGCATGTTGGTTAGCATCTTGAGCTTTGTCCTCGGATTTTTTATCGCAGGCAGCGAGACCGAGGGAAGCGGTCAACATCAAGGCAATAGCTAAAGTCTTACGCATGGGGTGTTTCTCCTGATGAAAAGCATCTACTGGCATTAAGAGCCCAGGCATCAGGGTTAAGTTCCTTAAGTCTTTCAGATATATAAGTTTGTTCTAGTGCGGAACTTTTACCCGGACCGCCACCGCACAGTACGGACATAAACAAGAGTTTTTATCAAATGGCCGAAAACCCCGTTTTTGAGCGTGCGATGCGCTTTCTGTCGGCGCTGCGACATTGTCAGGTACTTGGACTAAGCGTTCACAGCGCCAGCAGCGAAGGGCTGACGATTATGCTGCCGTATAGCCCGCAGATCGTCGGCAATCCGCAAACCGGCGTGATTCATGGCGGGGCGCTGACCTCGCTGATGGACACCGCCTGTGGCATGGCGACGCTCTGCGTGCTCCCGGAATTCGAGGTCTGCCCGACCCTCGACCTGCGCATCGACTACATGCACGCCGCCGAGCCACATAAAGATGTCTACGGCTTTGCCCAGTGCTATCGGGTCACCACCGATGTGATTTTTGCCCGTGGCTTCGCCTATCAGGATGACCCTGGGCAACCGATTGCCCATGTGATGGGCACTTTCATGCGCATGGGCAAGGGAATCAAGGGCATCAAGGGCTTTGGTGGCGCGGTTGCCGGAGGTGCGCAATGAGCGAGTCGCTGAAGGACCAATTGCAAAAGGCCCACGAGCAGGGCGATTACGCCTCGCTGCTGGATTTGATTCCCTATGCCCGGCTGATCGGCGTCGAATGTTCACGGGTGGGAGATGAGTTGCTGTTCAAGCTGCCAGCGAACAAGGACAACATCGGTAACCCTTTGTTGCCGGCGATTCATGGCGGTGTGATCGCCGGTTTCATGGAGTTGGCCGCGGCGCTGCACCTGTTGGTGTTTACCGGATCGCCCGGGGTACCGAAGATCATCGACTTCTCCCTGGATTACCTGCGAGCCGGGCAGTTTCGCGATACCTGGGCCCGATGCCAGGTCTGGCGCCAGGGTCGCCGGGTCGCCAATGTGGCGATTACCGCCTGGCAAAGCACCGAAGCCGAGCCCATTGCCACGGCCCGTGCACATTTCAAACTCGAAGAGCCCTTGAAATCCTGAACGGTGCCCCAAACTCTGAGGACAACCCGCCGTCGACCCTCTAGGTCGCGGCTTATGCCATCTGATTGGAGTTTGATGACCATGAGTGTGGAAACTCAAAAGGAAACCCTGGGCTTCCAGACCGAGGTAAAGCAGCTGCTGCACCTCATGATCCATTCGTTGTATTCCAACAAGGAAATTTTCCTTCGCGAATTGATCTCGAACGCCTCTGACGCTGTCGACAAATTACGTTTCGAAGCCCTGGCCAAGCCAGAGCTGCTGGAAGGTGGCGCCGAACTGAAAATCCGCGTGAGCTTCGACAAGGACGCTAAAACCGTCACCCTCGAAGACAACGGTATCGGCATGAGCCGCGAAGACGCGATCACCCACCTGGGTACCATCGCCAAGTCCGGCACCGCCGATTTCATGAAGCACCTGAGCGGCGACCAGAAGAAAGATTCGCACCTGATCGGCCAGTTCGGTGTCGGTTTTTACTCTGCATTCATCGTCGCTGACAAAGTCGATGTGTACAGCCGTCGTGCCGGCAGCGTTGCCGGCGAAGGCGTGCACTGGTCGTCCAAGGGCGAAGGTGACTTCGAAGTTGCGACCATCGACAAGGCCGAACGCGGCACTCGCATCGTCCTGCACCTGAAATCCGGTGAAGACGAGTTCGCCGATGGCTGGCGCCTGCGCAACATCATCAAGAAGTACTCCGACCACATCGCCTTGCCGATCGAGCTGCCGAAAGAAGTGGCAGCCGCCGAAGGCGAAGAGCAACCGGCCGTTGAATGGGAAACCGTCAACCGCGCCAGCGCCCTGTGGACCCGTCCGCGTACCGAGATCAAGGACGAGGAATACCAGGAGTTCTACAAGCACATCGCTCACGACTTCGAAAACCCGCTGAGCTGGAGCCATAACAAGGTCGAAGGCAAGCTGGAATACAGCTCGCTGCTGTACGTGCCGGCCCGCGCTCCGTTCGATCTGTACCAGCGTGAAGCGCCGAAAGGCCTGAAACTGTACGTACAGCGCGTGTTCGTCATGGATCAGGCCGAGTCCTTCCTGCCGTTGTATCTGCGCTTCATCAAAGGCGTGGTCGATTCCAACGACCTGTCGCTGAACGTGTCGCGGGAAATCCTGCAGAAAGACCCGATCATCGATTCCATGAAGTCGGCGCTGACCAAGCGCGTTCTGGACATGCTGGAAAAACTGGCGAAGAACGAGCCAGAGCAATACAAGGGCTTCTGGAAAAACTTCGGTCAGGTCATGAAAGAAGGCCCGGCAGAAGATTTCGCCAACAAGGAAAAAATCGCCGGCCTGCTGCGTTTCGCATCGACCCATGGCGACGATGGCGAACAGGTTGTTGGCCTGGCCGAGTACCTGGCGCGCGCCAAGGAAGGTCAGGACAAGATCTACTACCTGACCGGCGAAACCTACGCGCAGGTCAAAAACAGCCCGCACCTGGAAGTCTTCCGCAAGAAAGGCATCGAAGTGCTGCTGTTGACCGACCGCATCGACGAGTGGTTGATGAGCTACCTCAGCGACTTCGACGGCAAGAGCTTCGTCGACGTGGCGCGCGGTGACCTGGACCTGGGCAACCTGGACTCGGAAGAGGACAAGAAAGCCGCGGAAGAAGTCGCCAAGTCCAAAGAAGGTCTGGTCGAGCGTTTGAAGACCGCGCTGGGTGAATCCGTTGCTGAAGTGCGGGTTTCCCACCGCCTGACCGATTCCCCGGCGATCCTGGCCATCGGCGAGCAGGACCTGGGCTTGCAGATGCGCCAGATCCTGGAAGCCAGCGGCCAGAAGGTTCCGGATTCGAAGCCGATCTTCGAATTCAACCCGGCGCACCCGCTGATCGAGAAGCTCGACAACGAGCAGAGCGACGAGCGCTTCGGCGACCTGTCGCACATCCTCTTCGATCAGGCGGCGCTGGCGGCCGGCGACAGTTTGAAAGATCCGGCGGCTTATGTGCGCCGTCTGAACAAACTGTTGGTCGAACTATCGGCTTGATTGTGTTGCAGAAAACCCGCTTCGGCGGGTTTTTTCATTCCGGTGCTATAACATCAGGAGTCAGAAATGAGCCAAATCACTGTACGTTCCGTTGCCTATCAGATTGACGGCCAGGCTTACGAAAGCCGTCTGGCCTTCGATGCCGACCATAAAGGCCCGCGCCCGGGCTTGTTGATGGCGCCGAACTGGATGGGCGTCGGCGCCGGTGCCGAGGGGATCGCCAAGTCGGTGGCGGCCAACGGCTACGTTGTGCTGGTCGCCGACCTTTACGGTCAATCAGTTCGTCCGACGAACAATGACGAGGCGGGCGCGGCAATGATGCCGTTGAAGAATGACCGTGCGTTGCTGCGCAAGCGCATGCAGGTGGCGTTCGAACAGCTGCAAAGCCAGGGTGAAGTGGCTGTCGATACTTCGAAACTGGCCACTTTCGGTTTCTGCTTCGGCGGTTGCTGCGCCCTGGAGTTTGCCCGTACCGGCGCGCCGGTGAAGGCCGCGGTATCGTTCCACGGCACGCTGGACACACCGAATCCGGTCGATGCGAAAAACATCAAGGGTAAGGTCCTGGTGCTGCACGGTGCTTCCGATCCATTGGTGCCGAAAGAGCAGTTGCCGGCGTTCGAAGATGAAATGAACGCGGCGGGTGTGGACTGGCAGTTGCTGAGCTATGGCGGTGCGTTCCACTCGTTCACCGACCCGCACGCCAAGGTGCCGGGCATGATGATGTATGACGCGAAGGTAGCTGCCCGGGCGTTCACGTCGATGCATAACTTGCTGGATGAAGTGTTCAAGGGTTGATTGCTGGTTTCAGTTCTGGTTAGCCGGTGACTCTATCGGCCCAATCGCGAGCAAGCTCGCTCCCACAGGGGAAATGTGTCGTGTGCAATTCCTGTGACCGACGCGGTCAACTGTGGGAGCGAGCTTGCTCGCGATAGCGGCATAACTGGCGCTGAAAGTTTCAGGGCAACTCGATCCGCTCGCTTTCCCCCGGTACCGTCGGCCAATCCCCGGCCGCCCAACGCCGGCGTGCTTCATCAATCGCCGCCGGATCGCTCGCGACAAAATTCCAGTTGATCCGCCGTGGCCCATCCAGCGGAGCACCGCCAAACAACACGGCGTGACTGTCGCTTTCAGCAAACAGGGTCATCTCTTCCCCGGCAGGCAGTACCACCAGCGAATGCGGCTCCAGCGGCTCGCCATCCAGTTGCACCTCGCCGCTCAACACATACAGCGCACGTTCTTCATGCTCGGTGGGGATCAGTAATGTCGTCGCCGTTTGCAGGTGCAGTTCCGCGTACAGCGTAGGAGAAAGCACCGGCACTGGTGATTCCAGGCAAAAGCCCGACCCGGCAATCATGCGGATCTTCACCCCCAGGTTTTCGCTGACCGGCAAAGTCGACGCCGGATGGTGACTGTAATGCCCCGGACCTTGCTCTTTGTCCTTGGGCGAAGCCAGCCAGATCTGCAAGCCGTGCATCGTGAAGCCGCTTTCTTTCAGGGCCTCAGGCGTGCGTTCGACGTGGGCGATGGCGCTACCGGCCGTCATCCAGCTGACATCGCCAGTCCCGACCACTTGATCGGAACCGAGGCTGTCCTTGTGCTGGATTTGCCCCTGGAACAAGTAGGTGAGGGTAGACAGGCCAATGTGCGGATGCTGGCGGATGTTCATGCCTTTGCCCGGCGGATAACGGGTTTCCAGCATGTGGTCGAAAAACACGAATGGCCCGACGTTGCGGCACTTGGCCGATGGCAACGGGCGGAGAATCGGCTGGCCTTCGACATCTTCGGTGCGGGGGCGGATCACGAGCGGAGTGTTCATGGTGCGTTCCAGGCTGAGCGGGTGATGCGTTCGAGCATAACCCGCTTGCGCAGCCCTTGCCGCTATTGGCTGAACGCGCCTTCGGACAAATGCGTTTCGATGCTTACTTCAGACGTGGTCATCAGCTTGTGAATCGGGCAGCGATCGGCCACGCGATGCAGTTCTTCACGCTGGGCGTCGGTGAGTACGCCCTTGAGGGTCAGTTTGACGTGCAGCGCGTATTGGCCTTTCTGTTCCTGACTGTTGTCGCGCTTGACCTCCACGCCGACACCGGTCAGCGGGATGTCCTTCTTCCTGGCATACAGCTTCAGGGTCAGGGCCTTGCAGGCGCCTAGCGCGGCATCGAAATAATCGTGCGGTTCCGGCGCAGAGCCATCACCGCCGGCCGTGACGGGCACGTCGGCGAAGAGTTCGTGGTCATCGATTTGTACGCTGTGGCGAAAACCTTCGGCGCAGACAGTGTTGACGGTGACAGTCATGGAAACCTCGCAGGTATCAGGGAAACTCATTCGATCAAAAAAGACCTTGAAGGTATAGAACCATTGCGCTTGTCGGGTGTTCCAATTTTCGAACCCACAAAAAAGCCCCGCGATTGCGGGGCTTCATGGTACCGATCCGGATCAGCTGCCTTTGACAGTCTTGCCGTTGACCGTGCCGTCCAGGAGCATGATGTTGTACTCCTTGCCGTCGGTTTCGACCTGTTGCAGGCGGACCAGCAGGTAATCCCAGTCCTTGGCGAACCACATCACGGTGATGCGCTTGTTTTGTGTCGGGTCGCGTACTCGTTCAACCTTGATCGCATCGATCTTGCCGGCCTTGGTGTCGACTTTTTCAGTGCCCAGCACGCGGAAGTCATAGGTGTCGACTTCATTGCCGTCGACCACCTGATAGCTCATGCTTTTCTTGCCTGCGGCAACGTCTTGCTGCAAGGCCAACTGGTAGGTGGATTTGTCGAGCATGCCGCGGTTCAGCGCAACCTTGACCGCGTCGCCGCGATCGGTGCCGGTGATCACTTTGGTGTTCCAGTCGAAATCCAGATCCGATTTCTTGGCCTTGCCCAAACCGCCACGTTCAAAGTGGTAAGACTCTGGAAGAAGCGTGTCCTTGTCCGGGGTCAGGGTGCTTTCCTCGGACAGGCTGGCGATCATCATCGACGCCTTGAAACTGAGCTTCCATTTGCCGTTGCTGGTTTTTTCGAGGCTGCGCTCGGCAGTGCCGCTCATGGGCAGCTGTTTCCAGTCGGCGGTGTAGCTGGCGGAGAAGGGTTGAAGGTCTGCCGCCTGGGCGAAGGGCAAGGCGAGCAGAGCGCAAGCGAAGAGCAGGGCGCGACGCATAAAATCTCCTAGTTTCGAATCAAGTGGCCGCTGGCCGCGAGTAGCTGTCCATCCAGTAAAGCACCTTGCTCGTCGAGGGTCAGACGACCTTCGGCAAACCAGCGTACGGCCATCGGGTAGATCAGGTGTTCCTGAACATGGACCCGCTGCGCCAGAATCTGCGGCGAATCCTGTAACTCTACCGGTATTACAGCCTGTACGACCAGTGGTCCGCCATCGAGTTCCTCGGTGACGAAGTGCACGGAGCAGCCGTGCTCGGTGTCGCCGGCCTCCAGTGCGCGCTGATGAGTGTGTAACCCTTTGTATTTGGGTAGCAGCGAAGGATGGATATTGAGCAGGCGACCCTGATAGTGGCGTACGAAGCCAGCGCTGAGAATGCGCATGAATCCGGCCAGTACCACGAGTTCGGGGTTGAAGGCGTCGATCAGTTCGATCAGCGCGGCGTCGAAGGCCTCGCGACCTTCGAAAGCCTTGTGATCCAGGGTGCGGGTATCGATACCCGCGTCCCTGGCGCGTTGCAGGCCGTAGGCGTCGGCGCGGTTGGAAATCACCGCAGCGATGCGGACCGGGCTGTCGCCGGTCCGCGTGCTGTCGATCAGGGCCTGCAAGTTACTGCCGGTGCCGGACAACAGCACCACCACATCACAGGTTTTAGGCATTAGTGTGCCTTAAGGTTCTTCAGTTCGACCTGAGCCGCGCCTTCGGCAGCGGTGGCGATCTGGCCGATGACCCAAGGCTGCTCGCCCGCTTCGCGCAGAACGTTCAGGGCGGCTTCAACGTGCTCCTGAGCCACGCAGATGACCATGCCCACGCCGCAGTTCAGCACGCGGTGCATTTCGTTCTCGTCAACGTTGCCTTTCTCTTGCAGCCAGTCGAACACTGCCGGGCGGTTCCAGCTGGCCACGTCAACCACGGCTTGCGCGCCTTTTGGCAGAACGCGCGGAATGTTGTCCAGCAGGCCGCCACCGGTGATGTGGGCCATGGCTTTGACAGCGCCGGTTTCCTTGATCAGCTTGAGCAGCGGCTTCACGTAGATACGGGTCGGGGCCATCAGCAGGTCGGTCAGCGGCTTGCCGTCGAGCTGGATGTTTTCGATGTCGGCGCCGGACACTTCGATGATCTTGCGGATCAGCGAGTAGCCGTTGGAGTGCGGGCCGGAAGACGGCAGGGCGAGCAGGGCATCGCCAGCAGCAACCTTGGAGCCGTCGATGATTTCGGATTTTTCCACGACGCCGACGCAGAAACCGGCCAGGTCGTAGTCTTCGCCTTCGTACATGCCCGGCATTTCAGCGGTTTCGCCGCCGACCAGGGAGCAACCCGACAGTTCGCAGCCAGCGCCGATACCGGTCACAACCTGGGCAGCGGTGTCGACGTTCAGTTTGCCAGTGGCGTAGTAGTCGAGGAAGAACAGCGGCTCGGCGCCACACACCACCAGGTCGTTGACGCACATGGCGACCAGGTCGATGCCGATGCTGTCGTGCTTGTTCAGGTTCAGGGCCAGGCGCAGCTTGGTGCCGACGCCGTCAGTACCGGAAACCAGCACCGGCTGCTTGTAGCCGGCCGGGATTTCGCAGAGGGCGCCGAAACCGCCCAGGCCGCCCATGACTTCCGGGCGCGCAGTGCGCTTGGCGACGCTCTTGATGCGTTCGACCAATGCTTCACCGGCGTCGATGTCTACACCGGCGTCCTTGTAGCTCAGGGAGGGTTGCTTGCTCATGATCCAGGCCTTTAGGGGGGGGATTTCTGGGTAACGACCGAGTCCGTCGGGAGCGCCGAAACTGCGTAGGCGAGAACCATGCGCGCTATTCGGACACTACCCGGCTGTTGCCGGTCTGCGAAGGCGCGCGATTTTATCAGGCTTGAGCCGCAGCGGCCATCCTCAGGCCGACAGCAGGGCCATATCCGTTCAAAAAAAACCGTTGATGCGCGTTGTCGGTGGCATCCTGCATGGCTGTATAAGGTATCGCGATTAACCGTCTATCGTTATGACAGTGCGAAAACTTACCCGGAGCGTGTGAATGTTTTGCGTCGGGCAACGGTCACAGTCTTGCTCGATCGTCTTCATGCGGTCTGTTCCAGCCGCTCTTGTCGTCAGGAATCTTCCATGCGTTTTTGTAAATTCTTGCTTGTGAGTTGTTTGTCAGTAGTCAGCCTGGTCAGTCACGCCGAAACCGTCAAAGGCCTTTACCAGGTGCGCGAGCCGGTGAATGGCCAATCGCCCGAGGAGCGCGACCAGGCGACCCAGCGTGCGTTGGACACCTTGGTGTTGCGCCTGACCGGCGACCCCAAGGCCGCTCAAAGTCCGGGGCTGGCAGCGATTCGCAAAGACCCGCAACAGATCATCAGCCAATACGGCTTTGAGGCGGGGCCGCCGGAAGTCCTGAAAGTCGATTTCGATCCGGGCACCACCGAGCAGGCCTTGCGCCGCGCCGGCCTGGCGATGTGGGGGGGCAATCGGCCGTCGATCCTCGGCTGGTGGTTGAATGACTCCACCGAGGGTTCAAGCCTGGTGGGCGACGGTCAGGCCAGCGCGGCGCCGCTGCGTCGGGCGGCCCAGCACCGTGGCTTGCCATTGCGCTTGCCGTTGGCGGACTTGAATGAGCAGATCGTCGCGACCGCGCCGAATCTGGAGGGCGCAGATCCCGCGCCTTTGCAAGCGGCATCGGAACGCTACAACGCCGACGCCCTGCTCGCGGTACACGCCAAGGAAGAGGGCGGGCAGTGGCAAGCCAAGTGGCAATTGTGGCTGGGGGATAAAAAAGAGGCGGGTAGCGTGCAAGGCGCCGATCAGGCCGCCGTGGCCGATGCGGTGATGCTGGCGGTCAACGAGCGCCTGGCGCCGCGGTTTGTTGCCAAGGCCGGTGCTTCGAGTGAGCAATTGCTGGAGGTGCAAGGCATGAATCTTGAGCACTACGCGTCCCTTGGGCGCTTGCTGGAGCCATTTGGCGGGCGTGTGCAAAGTGTCGACGGCGACCGGATTGTCTATAGGGTCAATGGCAGCGCCGATCAGCTGCGTGCACAACTGTCGCTGGCGAGGCTGCAGGAAGCGCCTGCGGGTCAGGCACCGGCCCCGGCAGTGCCGGCTCAGCCTGCCGCCGGTGGTGCGGTGCCTGCCCCAGCGCCAGCCCCGACACCACAACTGCGTTATCGCTGGTAGTTTTTCTTTCTTTATATAGAAGCAATGGAGTGGTTCATGGCCGATACGCGGCGTTGGTTCTGGCTCGGTGGGGTGGTCCTGCTTTGTGCGTTTGTCTGGTTGTTGCATCCGATCCTGACGCCATTCCTGGTGGCGCTGCTGTTGGCCTACCTGTTCGACCCGCTGGTGGATCGGCTGGAGAAGGCAGGCCTGTCTCGAACCTGGGGCGTCGTGGCGGTGTTTGCCCTGTTTACATTGATCTTCACCGCGCTGCTGCTGGTATTGGTGCCGTTGCTCGCCAGGCAGTTGTTTCGTTTGTATGAGCTGGCCCCGCAGATGCTCGACTGGCTACAGCACACGGCGTTGCCCTGGGCGCAATCGAAGTTTGGCTTGTCGGAAGGTTTCTGGAAGTTCGACAAGCTCAAGGCCGCCATCAGCGAGCATATGAGCCAAACCACCGATATTGTCGGCGTGGTGCTGAGTCATGCCACTGCCTCGGGGTTGGCGTTGATTGGCTGGCTGGCGAATCTGGTGTTGATTCCGGTGGTGAGCTTCTACTTGTTGCGGGATTGGGACCTGATGATGGCCAAGATCCGCAGCCTGCTGCCCCGTGATCGTGAAGCGCGCGCGGTATCCCTGGCGGGTGAATGCCATGAAGTGCTCGGCGCGTTCGTTCGCGGACAGTTGCTGGTGATGGTGGCCTTGGGTGTGATCTACGCAGCGGGCCTGATGCTGGTTGGGCTGGAACTGGGCTTGTTGATTGGCCTGATTGCCGGTCTGGCGGCGATCGTGCCGTACATGGGGTTTATCATCGGCATTGGCGCGGCGCTGCTTGCGGGGTTGTTCCAGTTCGGTGGTGATCTTTACCCGATGCTCGGCATTGTCGCGGTGTTCATGGTCGGCCAGGCGCTGGAGGGTATGGTGCTGACGCCGTTGCTGGTTGGTGACCGGATTGGCCTGCACCCGGTGGCGGTGATTTTCTCGATTCTGGCCGGTGGTGAGCTGTTTGGCTTTACCGGTGTGCTATTGGCATTGCCGGTCGCGGCGGTGATCATGGTGCTGGTGCGTCATGTGCATGATTTGTATAAGGATTCTGAAATCTACGGGAGTGTCGACGAGCCGGAGTGGTAAGGGGCGTCGATGGTTGATGGCGGGTTGCCCGGGTTCATGCCGGATCAGCCTGCTTGCATCGCGCGACTGTCACATGCACCGCCAAAGAAACTGTCATAAAACCGGTGCATTAACGCAAACCTTTGATTTTGCTTGTTGTCTGTCGCATTGTGCGACCCGGCTCACGGGTATAAACTTCGCAAACTTTACACAGAGGCCACTAACGGTTCCTTTGGAACTGTTCAGTCAGGATGAAACCGATTCAGCTGCCCCTAGGTGTGCGTCTGCGTGACGACGCCACCTTTATCAATTACTACCCAGGCGCCAATGCCGCTGCACTCGGCTATGTCGAGCGGCTGTGCGAAGCCGACGCCGGCTGGACCGAGAGCCTGATATACCTTTGGGGCAAGGATGGGGTAGGGCGTACGCATCTGTTGCAGGCCGCCTGCCTGCGCTTCGAGCAATTGGGGGAACCTGCGGTCTATCTGCCGCTGGCCGAGTTGCTCGATCGCGGTATTGAAATTCTCGACAACCTTGAACAGTACGAGCTGGTCTGTCTCGATGACCTGCAGGCGGTTGCCGGCAAGGCGGACTGGGAAGAGGCGCTGTTCCATCTGTTCAATCGCTTGCGCGACAGTGGCCGACGCTTGCTGATTGCCGCGTCGACATCCCCCCGTGAGTTGCCGGTGAAGCTGGCGGATCTCAAGTCGCGCCTGACCCTGGCCTTGATCTTCCAGATGCGCCCGCTGTCCGATGAGGACAAATTGCGTGCCCTGCAATTGCGCGCATCCCGTCGCGGGCTGCATCTGACCGATGAAGTCGGGCATTTCATTTTGACTCGCGGTACCCGCAGCATGAGTGCGCTGTTCGAGCTGCTCGAGCGTCTCGATCAGGCCTCCCTCCAGGCTCAGCGCAAGCTGACAATCCCGTTTTTGAAAGAAACCCTCGGCTGGTAAACCCGCTGAATCCGGGGCTTTTAGCCAGTTCGGCGAATTACAGGCACCAGAAACCCCGCTTTCCTGCCCGGTTGCAGGCTGCGCGTATGTTTAAAATGGGCTTAAGCGCTTAGATGTAAACGAGAAACGGATAAGTCACAAAAAGATCGATTGAATTTGCAAATGAGGATGATAGCGGGCATAGTCTCGGCTTCTTTACAACTATCAGCCACGGTCGTGCCCATGCTAAATCGCTTCGCACCCCTCGTGCCTCTCGCACTCGTTACCCTGTTGTTCGGTTGCGCTGCCCACACTCCGGTGTCCCAGCAAGCCCCGCAGCAACAGGTTCAAAACTCCGTTACTGCCCAGTCTTCCGCTTTCTTTCAGGAAGAGCTGGCGACCGAAAAAGAACTCGCAGACTTCGCTGGCGGCAAGTCCTACCAGCTTCCGGTCCTGGCCGACAGCATCCTCGAACGTGGCATGTCCCTGATCGGTACCCGTTACCGTTTCGGCGGTACTTCTGAAGCCGGCTTCGATTGCAGCGGTTTCATCGGTTACCTGTTCCGCGAAGAAGCGGGCATGAACCTGCCACGCTCCACCCGCGAAATGATCAACGTGGACGCTCCGCTGGTCTCGCGCAGCAAGCTTGAGCCGGGCGACCTGCTGTTCTTCGCAACCAACGGTCGTCGCGGTCGCGTCAGTCACGCCGGGATCTACCTGGGTGACAACCAGTTCATCCACTCCAGCAGCCGCCGTAGCGGTGGTGTGCGGATCGATAGCCTGGGTGACAGCTACTGGAGCAAGACCTTCATCGAAGCCAAGCGCGCCCTGGCGATGGCACCGAATGCGTCGCCAATCGTCACTGCACGTAAATAAGCGGACAATTTGTAAGGCGAACTTAAAGTCTTACTTGAAGTTTGCCATATAACCGCTAGAATCCTGATATATGAATGATGGCAAACCGCCTGCGTCACGCGCAGGCGGTTTTCTTTTCTGCATTCCCAGCAGAAAAAAGCCGCAGCCAGATCAGGATGCTCTGCTTATGACGACGTCGGCCCGCCTCGCAATCATGTTCTTCGCTGCGCTACTCAGCGCCTGCGCCAGTCGTACACCGCCACCTGCGCCGGTGGTTCGCGCTCCCATCGTATTTGGCTCCTCACAAGCTTTTTCGCCCGAAGCGGAAGACGTGCTGTTTCGCGCGCTCGGCCTTGTGGGCACGCCTTATCGCTGGGGTGGCAACACGCCGGATTCCGGATTTGATTGCAGCGGCCTGATCGGCTACGTGTATCGCGATGTCGCCGGTATTTCCTTGCCGCGCACCACTCGCGAGATGATCTCCATGCAAGCGGCGAATGTGGGCAAGGAAGGCCTGCAAACCGGTGACCTGATTTTCTTCGCCACCAGTGGCGGTTCCCAGGTCAGTCATGCCGGCATCTACGTGGGAGAAGGGCGCTTCGTCCACGCGCCGGCCACCGGCGGCACCGTGAAGCTCGACAGTCTGTCCAAGGCCTATTGGCAAAAAGCGTATCTGAGCGCCAAGCGTGTTCTGCAGCCTGAACACCTGGCGCGCAACCCGTAACATTCGGAGCTGCCGGTCATGACTGCTCGCACGCTCAATCTCGATGATGCCCTGTACCAATACTTGCTCGATGTCTCCCTGCGCGAAACGCCACTGCTCAAGCGCTTGCGCGATGAGACCCAGGCGCTGCCGATGGCACGTTGGCAGGTGGCTCCGGAGCAGGGGCAGTTTCTCGCTTTGCTGGTGAAACTGACGGGGGCCAGGCGCTTGCTCGAAGTCGGCACCTTTACCGGTTACAGCGCGCTGTGCATGGCGGCGGCATTGCCCGCTGACGGTTCGCTGATTTGCTGTGACATCCCCGGCGACTACAACGCCATCGCACGGCGCTACTGGCAAGAGGCGGGGCTCGCCGGGCGGATTGACCTGCGACTGGCTCCGGCGCTGGAAACCCTCGCCGAGCTTGAGCGACAAGGGCAGGGCGGGCAGTACGACCTGGTGTTCATCGATGCCGACAAGGCCAACTACCCGGCTTATCTGGAACACGCCCTGGGATTGCTGCGGGTCGGTGGGTTGGCGGTGTTCGATAACACCCTGTGGAGCGGGCGTGTGCTCGAGGCCAATCCCGAGAGTGCGGACACTCGCGCCATCCAGGCGCTCAACCTGGCCTTGAAAGACGATGTGCGGGTGGATCTGTCGTTGTTGCCGTTGGGTGATGGTTTGACCCTTTGCCGCAAAAGGTAAGCGCTGACTCCGATCCAATGTGGGAGCGAGCTTGCTCGCGATGGCGGTGGGTCAGGCAACATCAAAGTTGAATGTGCAGGCCTCATCGCGAGCAAGCTCGCTCCCACAGGTGGCTTGGCAGCCATTATTTAGCAGCCGACACCCGCCACACCTTGTTCCCCACATCATCGGCCACCAACAGGTCACCCTGCCGGTCGATCACCACGCCCACCGGGCGACCCATGGCTTCTTCCTTGTCGTTGAGGAATCCGGTAAGCACGCCAACCGGTTTTCCTGCAGGTTTGCCCGCACTGAACGGCACGAAAATCACTTTGTAGCCACTGTGTGGCTTGCGATTCCACGAGCCGTGCTGACCGATGAATGCCCCTTGGGTGAATGGCGCCGGCAGCTTGCTGTTTTCGGCGAAGGTCAGGCCCAGTGACGCCGTGTGCGGGCCGACGGCGTAGTCCGGGGCAATGGCCTTGGCCACCAGGTCCGGGTTCTGCGGCTCGACACGAACATCGACATGCTGGCCGTAGTAACTGAACGGCCAGCCATAGAACGCGCCGTCTTTCACCGAGGTGATGTAGTCCGGTACCAGATCACCGCCGATTTCATCCCGCTCGTTGACCGCGGTCCACAGTGCGCCACTGTGCGGTTCCCAGGCCATGCCGTTGGGGTTGCGCAGGCCGGAGGCGAAGATCCGGTGCCGGCCGGTGGCACGGTCCACTTCCCAGATCGCTGCGCGACCTTCTTCCTTGTCCATGCCGTTTTCGGCGACGTTGCTGTTGGAACCCACGCTGACGTAGAGCTTGCTGCCGTCCTTGCTGGCGATGACGTTTTTGGTCCAGTGGTGGTTCAGCGGGCCGCCCGGCAGGTCGATCACCTTGATGGCTGGTGACTTGATCTGCGTATCGCCGTTTTCATAATGGAATCGCAGCAGGCTGTCAGTGTCGGCCACGTACAGGTCGTTGCCGACCAGCGTCATGCCGAAAGGGGAATTGAGGTTTTGCAGAAACACCTTGCGGGTTTCCGCGATGCCATCGTGATCCTTGTCCCGCAGCAACGTGATGCGGTTCGGGCTGGGCACGGTAGAGCCGGCACGCCCCATGACTTTCTTCATGACCCAGCCGCGAATGCCATTGCCGTCTTCGGGTTTGGGTGGTGCGGCGGTTTCCGCCACCAGCACATCGCCATTGGGCAGCACATAAAGCCAGCGCGGGTGATCCAGGTCTTCGGCAAAAGCGGCCACTTGAGTGCCCGTGGCGGCGACGGGTTTTGCGCCCTGCGGCCAACCGATGGCCGGGGCGATGTTCAGGGTCGGGATCAGGGTTTTGTTCGGTTCCGGCAATTGTGGCGATGGACCGGTGCCGTCGGAGACTTGCAGGCGGGAGGTCTCGCCACAAGCGGCGAGCCCTCCGCAGAGCGCGATAACGAGAACGAGCGGGGGCTTGCGCATGCTGGTGTTCCCTATGAATGCCTTGTTCTAATCATAGAGATACGTTGTCGTCCGATGGTTCAACCCTTAGCCACGTGCTTCCTTGAACAGCACCGCAATGCCGGGGTGATAGTTGCCGGCTTCGTTGCGCAATTTGCGATAGGCGTATGGGAAATACCAGGCGACAGCGCAGGTGTGTTCCTTTTGCAGGTCGTCGACCATGTCCTGGAGTTCTTCCGGTGTGGCGCCTTGCTGGGCTTTTTGCGGGGCGACGAACAGACAGCCGAGTTTCAGGTCGCTGGCGTGGCTCAGTCGCTTCGCATCGCTGGCGATGTCGAGCAGGGCCTGAGTCAGGTTGAGGCTGTTGACCCGTGGCCAGCGCTGGCTGGTCTGGATATAGGCGCGGGTTTCCGGCGAGGCGAGGAACAGGTCGGCACGGCTGTTGCGCTCGCCTTCTTCGGTCTGTTTGCGGGTTGGCGTCTGTTGCAGCGTGACCATCCCGGCCATCCAGGCGGCGGCAGACAGCAGTCCGAGATTGGCTTTTTCGTCGTGCCAGTACGGTGTGTCGCCATCACCGCGGACGGCGTTATAGCGGTCGATGCATTCGAACCAGCGCTCGAGCACCGGGCGCAGGAATTCCAGCTTTGGATTGCTGATGATCATGCCTTGCATGGGGTCACCCTTGTTATTGTGTTGTGGGGATTGTGGCTCTTTGATATCACTGCTTTGGGCGTGGCACAAGATTGACGTCAGTTTATTGATTGATGGCAGATATTCGGTCGATCGCCTCCCGGCTTTAATTGACGCTCCACCCCCAACCCTCTAACCTTCGCGGCTTGTTTCAGGTGCTCTGTGGCTTGGGTCGACAGAGTGAAACAGGGAAGCCGGTGAGTGAATCCTTCTGTTGGTCGAAGGCCCGCAATTCCGGCGCTGCCCCCGCAACGGTAAATGAGTGAAAACTGTGTGTGATGCCACTGTGTCGATTCGATGCGGGAAGGCGCACAGTCTGGCCTCGCGCCACTCATGAGCCCGGAGACCGGCCTGATTCATCCAGCGGCATCACGGTGGGCGATGCCAGGCTTTTTGCCTTCTATTCTTGTGCCTGCCCGCCGTTATTCCTGCCTCAACGGAGAGCTCCCCCATGACTGATACCCCCGATCGTGACGAACGCCACCTGGCGCGCATGCAGCGCAAAAAAGCCGTGATCGACGAGCGCATCGCCAATTCCCCGAACGAATGCGGCCTGCTGCTGGTGTTGACCGGCAACGGCAAGGGCAAGAGCAGTTCGGCCTTCGGCATGCTTGCCCGCGCCATGGGGCACGGCATGCAGTGCGGCGTGGTGCAGTTCATCAAGGGCCGCAACAGCACCGGCGAAGAGCTGTTCTTCCGGCGCTTTCCCGAGCAGGTGCGCTTTCATGTGATGGGCGAAGGCTTTACCTGGGAAACCCAGGATCGTCAGCGCGACATCGCCGCCGCCGAAGCCGCCTGGGCGGTGTCGCAGCAACTGCTGCGCGATCCGTCCATCGGTCTGGTGGTGCTGGATGAGCTGAACATCGCTCTCAAGCACGGCTACCTCGATCTCGATCAGGTGCTCAGCGACTTGCAGGCCCGGCCGCCGATGCAACATGTGGTGGTCACCGGTCGTGCAGCGAAGCCGGAAATGATCGAGATGGCCGACACCGTCACCGAAATGGGTGTGATCAAACACGCCTTTCAAGCCGGGATCAAAGCGCAGAAAGGCGTCGAATTGTGAATCAGCCTCGACTCTGTCCGGCGGTACTGATTGCCGCGCCGGCTTCCGGCCAGGGCAAGACCACCGTCACCGCGGCGCTGGCCCGATTGCATCGCAATCAGGGGCGCAAGGTTCGCGTGTTCAAGTGCGGCCCCGACTTTCTCGATCCGATGATCCTCGAGCGCGCCAGCGGTGCGCCGGTGTATCAGCTGGACATGTGGATGGTTGGTGAGCAAGAAAGTCGCCGGCTGCTGTGGGAAGCCGCTGCTGAAGCCGACCTGATCCTGATCGAAGGTGTCATGGGGCTGTTCGACGGTACGCCGTCGAGCGCCGATCTGGCGCGGCATTTCGGTGTACCGGTGCTGGGTGTGATCGATGGCACTGCCATGGCCCAGACCTTTGGCGCCCTGGCCCTGGGGCTGGCGCGTTATCAGCCGGACTTGCCGTTCGCCGGGGTGCTGGCCAATCGTGTCGGTACGCTGCGCCACGCGCAACTGCTCGAAGGCAGCCTGACTGAAGGTTTGCGCTGGTACGGCGCGCTGTCCCGGGAAACCGGGATCGAATTGCCGAGCCGGCACCTGGGGCTGGTGCAGGCCAGTGAGCTGAACGATCTCGACCTGCGCCTCGATGCGGCCGCCGATGCACTGGCCAGTAGTTGCGAGGTTGCGCTGCCRCCGGCGGTCGAGTTCGCCGCCCCTGATGTCATTGCAGCCGAACCGCTGCTGGCCGGTGTGCGCATTGCCGTCGCCCGCGATGAAGCCTTTGCGTTCACCTACGGCGCGAGCCTGGATCTGCTGCGGGCGATGGGCGCCGAGTTGTCGTTCTTCTCGCCGATCCGCGACAGTGCGTTGCCGGAGGCGGACAGCCTGTATCTGCCCGGTGGTTACCCGGAACTGCACCATGTTGGGTTGGCGCAAAACACCGCGATGCTCGACGCGATCCGTGCCCACCACCGGGCAGGCAAACCGTTGCTCGCCGAGTGTGGCGGCATGCTGTATCTGCTCGATTCCCTGACCGATGTCGAGGGCACTCGCGCTGAACTGGTTGGCTTGCTGGCCGGTGATGCGGTCATGCAAAAGCGTCTGGCCGCGCTGGCGTTGCAAGCGGTGGAATTGCCGGAAGGTTCTCTGCGCGGGCACACCTATCACCATTCGCTGACCACCACCAAGCTGGTGCCGATTGCCCGTGGCTTGAGCCCGAATGGCGGGCGCGGAGCGGAGGCGGTCTACCGTGAAGGGCGGATGACCGCCTCTTATGTGCACTTTTATTTTCCGTCGAACCCCTCGGCGATTGCCGCGCTGTTTGCGCCGGACCTTGAGACCGTAATCGCGAGCAGGCTCGCTCCTACAGGGGAATGCGTTTCTTCAGACAACACACCATCAACTGTGGGAGCGAGCCTGCTCGCGAAGCGGCCATGACGGATAACGCATTTTCCGAAGCCGAACGCGCAGCGGTCTATCGCGCCATCGCCGAGCGCCGTGACATGCGCCACTTCAGCGGCGGCACCGTCGAGCCCAAATTGCTGCGGCGCCTGCTTGAAGCCGCACACCAGGCTCCCAGTGTCGGCCTGATGCAGCCCTGGCGCTTCATCCGCATCAGCGATCGCGCCTTGCGCGGGCGAATCCAGGCCCTGGTGGAAGAAGAACGCATCCGCACCGCCGAAGCCCTCGGCGAGCGCAGCGACGAGTTCATGAAGCTCAAGGTGGAAGGCATCAACGATTGCGCCGAGGTACTGGTCGCTGCGCTGATGGACGACCGCGAGCAACACATCTTCGGCCGCCGCACCTTGCCGGAAATGGACATGGCCTCGCTGTCCTGTGCGATCCAGAACCTGTGGCTGGCATCCCGCGCCGAAGGGCTGGGCATGGGCTGGGTGTCGCTGTTCGAACCACAGGCACTGGCGGACTTGTTGAGGTTGCCACCGGGAGCCAAACCGCTGGCGGTGCTGTGCCTTGGGCCGGTGAAGGAGTTCTATCCGGCACCGATGCTGGTGCTCGAAGGCTGGGCGCAGGCGCGTCCGCTACATGAATTGCTGTATGAAAACTATTGGGGAGTGAGTCAATGAGTGTGGCGTTGTTGAGTGTCGCTGCGGTTGCGCTGGATGCGCTGCTGGGCGAACCCAAACGCTGGCATCCGCTGGTGGCGTTCGGCCGTTTTGCCGACCGCATCGAGCAACGCTTCAATGGCGGCGGTCGCGGCTGGCGCAGTCATGGCGTCACCGCGTGGGTGATCGCCGTGTTGCCGCTGACGCTGTTGGTCACGGCATTGTCCTGGGCGCCTTATGTCGGCTGGATCATCGAGATTCTCGCGCTCTATTGCGCCCTCGGCATGCGCAGCCTCGGTGAGCACGTCACGCCTGTGGCCAAGGCATTGCGCGGCGATGATCTTGATGAAGCGCGCAAACGTGTGAGTTATCTGGTCAGCCGTAAAACCAGTGATCTGGATAAAACCGAAGTCGCCCGTGCCGCTACCGAGTCGGTACTGGAAAACGGCAGCGACGCAGTGTTCGCGGCGTTGTTCTGGTTTGCCGTGGCGGGTGCGCCGGGCGTGGTGCTCTATCGCCTGAGCAATACGCTGGATGCGATGTGGGGTTATCGCAATGAGCGCTTCGAACGGTTCGGCTGGGCGGCGGCGAAGGTCGACGACGTGCTCAATTACATTCCTGCGCGCCTGGTGGCACTGACTTACGCGCTGCTGGGCAAAACCCGGCTGGCGTTGAAATGCTGGCGCACCCAGGGCCCGACCTGGGACAGCCCGAACGCCGGCCCGGTGATGGCGGCAGGGGCGGGTGCCCTTGGCGTCGAGTTGGGCGGGGCGGCGATTTATCATGGCGAACTGCATCAGCGTCCGCAGTTGGGCGAAGGCGTGCCGGCGGATGCCGACTCCATTGACCGGGGCTGGCAATTGGTCCAGCGCGGGGTATGGTTATGGTTGCTGATTCTCTGCCTGGGGGCCGAACTTTATGCTTGAACACGGGGGGCGATTGCGCAAGGCGGCGCTCGAATACGGCATAGATGAAGCCGACTGGCTGGATCTGTCCACGGGCCTTGCGCCCTGGCCGTTTCCTGTGCCGGATATTCCGCTGCGGGCCTGGGCCCGTTTGCCGGAAGCGGACGATGGTCTGGAGCACGCCGCCTGTGATTACTACGGCACCTTGCAGGCATTGCCGGTGGCCGGCTCGCAAATGGCAATCCAGCTGCTGCCGCGATTGCGTCGGGCGGGCAAGGTCGGCGTGCTGTCGCCGTGTTATGCCGAGCACGCTGAAGCGTGGCGTCGTAACGGCTACATCGTGCGTGAAGTGCTGGTGCACGAAGTCGACTTCTTTATCGACAGTTTCGATGTGCTGGTGGTGGTCAATCCGAATAACCCCACAGGCTTGAGCCTGACGCCCAGTCGCCTCCTCGACTGGCACGCGCGGCTGGCCCAGCGCGGTGGCTGGCTGGTGGTGGACGAAGCGTTCATGGATAACACGCCGCATCTGAGCCTGGCTCCGTATGCCCATCAAGTCGGGTTGATCGTCCTGCGCTCCTTCGGGAAGTTTTTCGGCCTGGCCGGAGTGCGCCTGGGGTTTGTGCTGGCCGAGCGCAAGTTGCTCAAGTTGCTGGCTGAACAAGTGGGGCCGTGGGCCGTGAGCGGGGCAACCCGGGTAGTGGGCCAGGCCTGCCTGCGCGATACCGAAGGGCAGACGCGGCAACGGGTGCGCGCGGATGAGGCCAGCGAGCGCCTTGCGTCGTTGCTGGAACAACAGGGGTTCCAGCCTCAGGGCGGTTGTGCGCTGTTCCAGTGGCTGATCACCGAGCGCGCCGAAGAGCTGCATGAGTTCATGGCCCGGCGCGGCATTCTCCTGCGATTGTTCACGCACAACAGCAGCCTGCGATTCGGCTTGCCCGGTGACGAAATTGCCTGGGTACGACTGGCGCGGGCGTTCGACGATTTCGCCAAGGAAAACCAATGACCACGCTGATGGTGCAGGGCACTACATCGGACGCCGGTAAAAGCACGCTGGTAACCGCGCTGTGCCGTTGGGTCACACGTCAGGGCATAAGGGTGGTGCCGTTCAAGCCGCAGAACATGGCACTCAACAGTGCGGTGACCGCCGACGGTGGCGAGATCGGCCGCGCCCAGGCGGTACAGGCCCAGGCCGCGCACCTTGAACCGCACACCGACATGAACCCGGTGTTGCTCAAGCCCAACAGTGACACTGGTGCCCAGGTGATCATCCATGGCCGCGCTGTCACGACCATGAATGCCGTCGCCTATCACGACTACAAAACCATCGCCATGCAAGCGGTGCTGGCCTCCCACGAGCGCTTGAGCGCGGCGTATCCGCTGGTGATGGTCGAGGGCGCGGGCTCGCCGGCGGAAATCAATCTGCGGGCCGGCGACATCGCCAACATGGGTTTCGCCGAAGCGGTGGATTGCCCGGTGCTGCTGATCGCCGATATCAATCGCGGCGGGGTTTTCGCCCACCTGGTAGGCACCCTCGAACTGCTGTCGCCGAGCGAACAGGCGCGGGTCAAAGGCTTCGTGATCAATCGTTTTCGTGGCGACATCGCGTTGCTGCAACCCGGTCTCGACTGGCTCGAAGAGCGCACCGGCAAACCGGTGATCGGCGTGCTGCCGTACGTGATGGACCTGCACCTGGAGGCCGAGGACGGCATCGATCAACGCCAGAACGATAAAGCCGAGCAGGTGCTGAAGGTGGTGGTGCCGGTGCTGCCGCGCATCAGCAATCACACCGATTTCGATCCGCTGCGCCTGCATCCGCAAGTGGACCTGCAATTCATTGGCCCCGGCCAGGCGATTCCGCCTGCCGACCTGATCATTCTTCCTGGCTCGAAAAGTGTGCGCAGCGACCTCGCGTACCTGCGGGCCAACGGCTGGGATGCCGCCATCGCCCGGCATCTGCGTTACGGCGGGAAACTGCTGGGGATTTGTGGCGGCCTGCAAATGCTCGGTGAGCAAGTGCATGACCCGCTGGGTCTCGAAGGTGCGCCGGGTTCCAGTGCCGGTTTGGGGCTGCTGGCGTTCCAGACTCTGCTC
This sequence comes from Pseudomonas sp. P4_C4, assembly GCF_056402055.1. NCBI lineage: Bacteria > Pseudomonadati > Pseudomonadota > Gammaproteobacteria > Pseudomonadales > Pseudomonadaceae > Pseudomonas > Pseudomonas sp. P4_C4. Next base: position 65,008 of record NZ_JBFUID010000020.1, read on the forward strand.
GAACAAGAGAAGCAGTTGCGCAATGTGCGTGGTCGCCTGGCGCTGGAAGATGCGCCCGTTGCGGGTTATGAAATTCATGCCGGCGTGACCACCGGACCGGCCCTGGAACATGCCGCCGTGCATCTGGATGACGGCCGCTGTGATGGTGCGCAAAGTGCTGACGGGCAGACTTTCGGCACCTACCTGCACGGGCTGTTCGAATCGCCGGCGGCGTGCAGTGCGCTGCTGCGCTGGGCGGGTTTGCAGGAGGTGCAGGACGTGGATTACCACGGCTTGCGCGAACGTGATATCGAGCGGCTGGCGGATCTGGTGGAGAAGCATTTGGATACTTCTCTGCTGCGTCAGCTCTGTGGGTTCTGAGGCGGCTGTTGCGGCCCCATCGTCGGAACGCCGCCCGGAGCAAGCTCGCTCCCACAGGTTACGAGGTGTATTCAAAATTTATGTTCAGCCTGGATCAACTGTGGGAGCGAGCTTGCTCGCGATGAGGGCCGTCGCCTCCCCGAAGATTTTAAGGAATAAGCAATGCTCCAACTGATCCTCGGCGGTGCCCGCTCCGGCAAGAGTCGTCTGGCTGAAAAACTCGCCATCGACAGCGCTCTGGCCGTCACCTACATCGCCACCAGCCAGCCACTCGATGGAGAAATGAGCGAGCGGGTGGCCCATCATCGCGCCCGTCGTCCTGCCGAATGGGCATTGATCGAAGAGCCGGTGGAGCTGGCCCGGGTGCTGCGCGAATCCGCCCGCGCCGACCGCTGCCTGTTGGTGGATTGCCTGACCCTGTGGCTGACCAACCTGCTGATGCTCGACGATGCCGAGCGCTTGCAAGCCGAGCGTGATGCCTTGCTGGACTGCCTGGTGTCGCTGCCGGGTGAAATCATTTTTGTCAGCAACGAAACCGGAATGGGTGTCGTGCCGCTGGGCGAATTGACTCGCCGCTATGTCGATGCAGCCGGTTGGCTGCATCAAGCTCTGGCTGAGCGTTGTCAGCGTGTCGTCCTGACCGTCGCCGGCCTGCCTCTGACTCTGAAAGGAACTGCGTTATGACTCAATCCTGGTGGCTGAACCCGTGCAAGCCGGTCGATACCCAAGCGGTCGAACAGGCCCAGGCGCGGCAACAGCAACTGACCAAACCGGCCGGCTCCCTCGGCCAGCTGGAAGCGGTGGCGGTGCAACTGGCGGGATTGCAGGGGCGGGTCAAGCCGAGTCTGGAGCAGGTGTGGATCGCGATTTTTGCCGGCGACCATGGTGTGGTCGCTGAGGGGGTGTCGGCGTTTCCCCAGGAAGTGACCGGGCAGATGCTGCTCAACTTCGTCAGCGGTGGTGCGGCGATCAGTGTACTGGCGCGGCAGTTGGGCGCTTCCCTTGAGGTGGTGGACCTCGGCACGGTGACGCCGTCGCTGAACCTGCCGGGCGTGCGGCACCTGAATGTCGGCCCAGGCACGGCGAATTTTGTCCAGGGGCCGGCCATGACCCAGGCCCAGGGGAAACTCGCCTTGCAGGCCGGTCGTGATAGCGTGCAGCGGGCGATGGCCACCGGTACGCAGTTGTTTATCGGTGGCGAAATGGGCATCGGCAACACCACCGCCGCCAGCGCCCTGGCGTGTGCGCTGCTCGATTGCCCGGTGGGCCATTTGACCGGGCCAGGCACCGGGCTCAACGCAGAAGGTGTCAGCCACAAAGCCCAAGTGATCGAACGCGCCTTGGCATTGCATGGTGCGCAGCGTGGCGATGCCTTGCAGACCCTGTTCAACCTCGGCGGTTTTGAGATCGCCGCGCTGGTCGGTGCCTATCTCGCTTGTGCCCAGGAGGGTGTCGCGGTGCTGGTGGACGGCTTTATTTGCAGTGTCGCGGCGCTGGTTGCGGTGCGCTTGAATCCTGATTGCCGTCAGTGGCTGTTGTTCGGTCATCGCGGCGCCGAGCCGGGGCATCGTCATGTGCTGGAAGCCCTGAAGGCGCACCCCTTGCTCGATCTCGGCCTGCGGCTTGGCGAAGGCAGTGGCGCGGCATTGGCTGTGCCGCTGCTGCGCCTGGCGTGCGACCTGCACGGGCAGATGGCGACCTTCGCCGAAGCCGCCGTGGCAGATCGTCCGGCATGACCTTGCGCGTGGATCTGTTGCGGCACGGTGAAACCGAACTCGGCGGCGGCCTGCGCGGCAGTATCGATGATGCATTGACCGATACGGGCTGGGCGCAGATGCGCGCCGCGGTGGTCGGGCAAGGGCCATGGGATCGGCTGGTCAGTTCACCCTTGCAGCGTTGTGCGCGGTTTGCCGAGGAGCTCGGTGCGCAATCGGGTGTGCCGGTGCACCTGGATAAAGACCTGCAAGAGTTGCATTTCGGCGCCTGGGAAGGGCAGAGCGCGGCGGCGTTGATGGAAACCGACGCGCAGGCTCTGGGTTTGTTCTGGGCCGATCCATATTCGTTCACGCCGCCTCAGGGTGAGCCGGTAGCAGATTTTTCGGCGCGGGTGCTGGCAGCGCTGGAGCGTTTGCACGCGACCTGTGCCGGTGAGCGCATTTTGCTGATCAGCCATGGCGGTGTGATGCGCCTGTTGCTGGCACAAGCCCGGGGGTTGCCGCGAGAACAACTGCTCAATGTTGAGGTCGGGCATGGCGCACTGTTTTCGCTGACGCTGGAGTCTGCCGGTGTGTTGAAGGAAGTGCTCTGACCATGCTGCCATTCTGGATCGCCCTGCAATTTCTCAGCAGCCTGCCGATTCGCCTGCCGGGCATGCCTGAGCCCCGGGACCTGGGGCGGTCGCTGCTGTTTTATCCGCTGGTGGGACTGCTGTTTGGCGCGACTTTGTGGGTATTCAACTGGCTGCTGCTGGGCACGCCGGCGTTGCTGCACGCGGCGTTACTGCTGAGCGTTTGGGTACTGCTCAGTGGCGGGTTGCATCTGGATGGCCTGGCGGACAGCGCCGATGCCTGGCTCGGCGGTTTTGGCGACCGTGAGCGTACGCTGACCATCATGAAAGACCCGCGCAGCGGGCCGATCGCCGTAGTGACGCTGGTGCTGGTGTTGTTGCTCAAGTTCACCGCGCTGCTGGCGCTGATCGAGCAATCGCATTCGCTGGCATTGATCATCGTGCCGTTGATAGGTCGCAGCGCATTGCTCGGCTTGTTCCTGACCACGTCCTATGTGCGTGCCGGTGGCCTGGGCCAGGCATTGGCCGATCATCTTCCGCGTTCGGCGGGCAAGCAGGTGTTGGCGGTCAGTGCACTGGCTTGTGTGTTGATCGCCGGTTTGAGTGGTGTGTTGGCGGTGCTGCTGGCCGCTCTTGGATTTGCCTGGTTGCGGCAGGTGATGCTGCGGCGGCTCGGTGGAACGACGGGCGATACGGCAGGGGCAATGCTGGAGTTGCTGGAAGTTGCAGTGCTGGTAGGCTTGGCGCTGGCCTGATTGGGTTGCATTGATTTTTCCGGCCTCATCGCGAGCAAGCTCGCTCCCACATTGGAATGCGATCGACTGTGGGAGCGAGCTTGCTCGCAGATGGCGATCTGCCAAACGCCGCCTGATCACTGAACAAACCCCATGCCACTTGATTTAACCGACTCGCGGGTATATACACGCACCATGCTCGATTCCCAATGTTTATGCATCAACCTGCGTCGCGCCGCCCGTGGCGTCAGCAGGCATTATGACGGCGCTCTCGACGGCTTCGGGATCAACGTTGCGCAGTATTCTTTGCTGTGCAACCTGCAACGCCTGGATCAGCCGAGCATCTCAGCCCTGGCCGAGGCGATGGGGCTGGATCGCAGCACCTTGGGGCGCAACTTGCGGGTGCTGGAGGGTGATGGCCTGGTGACGCTGGTCGAGGGCGAGGACATGCGCAACCGCATCGTCCTGCTGACCGAGGCCGGGGCAGAGCGCCTCAAGGCCGCCTTGCCGGCCTGGGAGGCCGCGCAGCAGCGTTTGATCGATCGCCTGGGGGCCGAGAAGCGCGAAATCTTACTGAAGCTGCTGGATGAACTGGCATGATGCCGGTTTTTTCGATTATAAGCGGGTATATACCCGCTACCGGAGAACAACAATGACATCGATGTGGCGTACATGCGGCTGGGTTCTGTTGGGGAGTGCGCTGATCCTTGCGTTGTCTCTGGGCGTTCGACATGGCTTTGGGCTGTTTCTGGCTCCGATGAGCGCCGAGTTCGGCTGGGGTCGGGAAGTCTTTGCCTTCGCCATCGCCCTGCAGAACCTGATCTGGGGCCTTGCCCAGCCATTCACCGGCGCGCTGGCCGACCGCTTCGGCGCAGCGAAAGTGGTGCTGATCGGTGGCGTCCTGTACGCAGCGGGTCTGATGTGCATGGGGCTCTCCGACTCGGCGGTGACCCTGTCGCTGAGCGCTGGCCTGCTGATCGGCATCGGACTGTCCGGTACGTCGTTCTCGGTGATTCTGGGTGTGGTCGGCCGCGCAGTACCGCCGGATAAACGCAGCATGGGCATGGGGATCGCCAGTGCTGCCGGCTCGTTCGGTCAGTTCGCGATGTTGCCCGGCACACTCGGTTTGATCGGATGGCTTGGCTGGTCCGCGGCGCTGCTGGCGCTGGGTTTGCTGGTGGCGTTGATCGTGCCGCTGGTGAGCATGCTCAAGGACAAACCGTTACCAGTCCTGGGTCACGAACAAACCCTTGGCGAAGCGCTGCGTGAAGCCTGCTCCCATTCCGGATTCTGGCTGCTGGCGTTCGGCTTTTTTGTGTGCGGATTCCAGGTGGTGTTCATCGGTGTGCACTTGCCGGCCTATCTGGTGGATCAACATCTTCCGGCGACGGTCGGCACCACGGTGCTGGCGCTGATCGGCCTGTTCAACATTTTCGGCACCTATACCGCTGGATGGCTCGGCGGGCGCATGTCCAAGCCGCGTTTGCTCACCGGCCTGTACTTGCTGCGGGCGGTGGTCATTGCTCTGTTCCTGTGGGCACCGGTGACGACCACCACGGCTTACCTGTTCGGCATGGCCATGGGCTTCTTGTGGCTGTCGACGGTGCCGTTGACCAACGGCACGGTGGCGACCTTGTTTGGCGTGCGAAATCTGTCCATGCTCGGCGGGATTGTTTTCCTGTTTCACCAGCTCGGTTCGTTCCTGGGCGGCTGGTTGGGTGGCGTGGTGTACGACCGTACCGGTAGCTATGACTTGATCTGGCAGGTCGCGATTCTCTTGAGCCTGTTGGCCGCCGCCCTGAACTGGCCGGTGCGTGAACGGCCGGTGGCGCGCCTGCAAACACAAATGAGTGCGATATGAACAGTCTCTGGCCTCGTATCACGATTTGCGCTGTCTGCGCCTTGCTGCTTGCCCTGACATGGTGGGGCTGGCATCAGGGCGGGCTGGCGCTTTTGCAGTTGGGCATGGGGACTTGCTAGCGGGATGGCGGGGCGAGTAACGTCGAATCCTGACGAATTCTCAAGGGTGTCCCGACATGCTGATGCGCTGCCTGGCAGTTCCCGCGTTACTGGTCGCGTTTTCCGGGTTGGCTCACGCGGCGGATTGCCCGGATCTTTTGCAAGGCTCGTTGCCCAAGTTGCATGCCAAGGAATCCATCGATTTGTGCCAGCGCTTCGCCGGTAAACCGTTGGTGGTGGTCAATACCGCAAGCTTCTGTGGCTTTGCTCCGCAGTTCAAAGGCCTTGAGGCGCTGAACCAGCGCTTCAAGGATCAAGGGCTGGAGGTGATTGGCGTTCCGTCCAATGACTTCAAGCAGGAGTCAAAGGATGGCGCCGAGACCGCCAAGGTCTGCTACGTCAACTATGGCGTGACCTTCACCATGACGGAACCGCAAAAGGTTCGCGGCGAAGAGGCGACGCATTTGTTCAAGGTCCTCGCCAGCCAAAGCAGCGCGCCGAAGTGGAATTTCTACAAGTACGTGGTGGATCGCCAGGGCAAGGTGGTTGCCAACTTCTCCAGCCTGACCAAGCCGGATGATCCAGAGTTCATTGCTGCGGTGGAAAAGGCCCTGGCTTCTGCCCCGTGATCGACGCCCACTAAAAAGCCCCGCCTCTGTGAAGAGAGCGGGGCTTTTTTGATTCCGATGGCGAGCGGTTCAGGCTCGCCGGGAATCATCAGAAGCGGTAGGTCGCACCGACACCGAAACCGTTGGCGCTGTTTTCGTACTTGGCGCTGTAACTGTCTACCAGGTTGGAGCGATTCATTTTGACAGCTTCTTCCTTCAGGTAGGAGTAGGCGACGTCGATGGTCAGATCATCGGTGACGTTGTAGCCGGCGCCAAGGCTGAAGATTGTGCGGTCACCTGTAGGAATACGTGGGGATCGGTCGGTATTGTTGGTAGGCGACTGGTCAAAGCTCAGGCCGGTGCGCAATACCCACTGCTTATTCAGCTGGTAGGAGGTACCGATGGCGTAGGCCCAGGTATCGTGCCAGTTCTGCTCTTCCGTAATGGTGCCGAACAGGGCTGGGGACAATGCACCGCCTTGTGCCGCGGTTACGCCGTCGTTGTTGACGGTGATGTCTTTCAAACGGCTCCAGCGAGTCCAGGTGGAACCTGCATAAAGGGTCCACGCATCCGTCAGCTGTTGTGTCACTGAGAAGTCGACAGATTCAGGTGTTTCGATTTTCAGCGAAGCATCGTATCGATTGCTTTTCAGGAGGGCGGAAGGTGAATTTGCGCCTGCGCTGATGTCGGTATGACCTTCAATCTTGTATTTCACTTTCGAGTGATAGGTCAGGCCGACACGAGTGGTGTCTGTTGCTTGTACCAGGACCCCGAAGTTGTAGCCAAGAGCGACATCATCCCCTTTGATTTTGACGTGGGTATCGCCAAAAAGAGGTACATCCGACTCCAGAGTGCCGCCAATGCGGTTGATGGTCGGGCCGAAACCAATCGATACTTTGTCGTTAAAGGCGTAGCTGACGGTAGGCTGGAAGGTGACAACCTTGACTTCGCTCTTGCTGCCGAAACCGGCACCCTGGAAGCCATTTTCATAGTCGGTAATCAGACCAAAAGGTGCGTAGACACCGAGGCCGAATGCCCAGTGATCATCAATCGGCTTGACGTAATAGCCCATCGGAACGGCTGTGAATGGCACCATGTCGCCTTTGTTGGTACCCGGGTGGGCGCCTTGGGCGTCTTTGATATCAGACGAGGCATCGATAGCTGCGATCCCGCCAGTGACTTCCTGGCGCTTGATTCGCGACATGCCGGCAGGGTTGCCAAAAACAGTGCTTGCATCATCGGCAGATGAAGAGCGTCCCGCAAAACCAGTCCCCATTCCACTGATGCTCTGTTCGTTGAGGGCAAAGCCACTCGCGAAGATCTGGGTGGATGCCAAGGCAACGGCGAGGCTAAGGGTGGTTTTGAGCATTACTTTTTTCATTATTAGAACTCCTGGTGATCACCGGGGCGAAAATTACCAATATTTTCGTCCCGGCGCCATAGGCTGTATCGCTTGATTTAGAGCGGTTTTGTAGGACAATCCGACCAGAATCGCGGCGTGTTGCGCGATCTTTGGATTCAGACGTGTCAGCAGGCGACCTGATTCAGGGGTGAAACACAGGTTTGCCAGGCGCAGGTGAAATCACGCAGACGCCCCTGGGGCTGAAAGGTCTGGCGCCAGATTCTGGCCATACCCAACAAATCATCAGGGGCGGGGAGGGGGGTATTCTGTTCTTCCACCAGCAGCCAGGCGATGGCTGTGGCGTAACGCAGGTTGACGGTCAATTCGAGGTGCGGGCCACTGAGAAACGCATGCTGGCTGGCCAGGCCACGGACCAGGCTTGCACGCTCCGGATCAAGGGCCAGGTAATGGTCCCAAAGGGCCTGGTGGCGGGGCTCGGCGATGCGGTACAGGCCGTGCCCACGGCGGTCATGCAGGGCGGAACCAAGGGCGGACTGGCTGGCGGCAATGCCCAGCAGCAGGGATTCGGCAGTAGCGCTATGGCGTCCGAGGTAGATCAATGTCGGACGAATCACATAACGGCACAGTTCGCTGGCAGCGATACCCATAAAACCCTCGAAACCTGAGTTGGACGGCGATACCTGAAGGGGGGGCTTGGCAGCAGTGAATCGAATCAGGCTCGCCGCAAGCGGGTCAAGCCGCTTGAGTTGAAGTGTAGTGTCATATTTGCGTTGTAAAGGCCTGTTTTTAAAATATTTCCAGCGACCAGTTATAACCGTTATATCGGATCGTGCTTAGTCGTGATTCGAGGAAAGGGAAATATCGAGCAATAAAAAGCCCTGCTTTTCGGGGCAGGGCTTTCGGTTTTTCAGCCTTTCTGGCGTTTCAGGCAACCAGTGCCTGACGGGTACGCTCGATCACGGCCTGCAGCGGCTCGGCGCTGGAGTATTGATCGGGGTACAGGCGTTCGCTGTGACGGGCGATGCCATGTTCATTGACCAGAGTGAAGCTGAAGCAGCCTTTGCGAGCGGCCATGATCAGGCAGTTCATTGGAGCAAAAGCGTTGGTTAGGGTGCGAATGGCATCCTGAGTGTGGATTTGAGTGGACATAATTGGTGTTCCTACAAGCGACACGGATAAGAACCGTGCAAAGTTAAAACGTTCCAGTGACGACGACCACCATTGGTCGAACGAAGAACCCGACTGGAACAAAGCAGCCAGTTTGAAGCGCTGACAAGTTGGCGCGCTTGGGCTGGCAGGTAGGTACTTAGGAGGGCAGGCAACACATCGAGGGCAAAGGTTCTGGGCCCGGGGTGAAGATCCTGATCAATTTGCAGGTTGGTTCGAGCAGAGTAAGCAGGCGGAGCAACACCCTTTGCTTTCGATTCAAAGGTTGTGTTGGCGCAAGATTTACCTGGAAACCATCGAGGTGGTCGATCCCGCTAGTTCGGTGGAGGCTTCCGTTGGGAAGGCTGACCGGGGGGATTTGTTCGACCAGAATTGACTTTCAGCTTGGTACTAACGCCGCGGATACTAACGGATTGAACCGGCCAAGGGAAGTGTGTTAGCGAAAAGAATTTCCCGGCAGGTGCTCAAGCGGGCTGTTTTGTCTTGTAGCCAAGCGTATGAAGTTGCTGTGCCTGCGATTGCTACGCCCTGTAGCAGAACAAAATCCGACCATCGGTCATCGACCTTGGTAGCAATGCAGCCGTCTAAACACCGGGTTTGCCAAGGCTTATCCCCAGGCATGACCAAAAAACGCGCCGAAAAAGTGCATCGATATAACCGTCGCGAAGGCACTTGTGCACATTAGTTGCGCACTCTGTCACCCCGCTGTCATCTCACGTTCAAGCGTAGTGGCTGCCTGTATCCAAAATTTAAGTCAATGAAAAACATCGCTTTTTTTTACTGGTGAAAAAATCGTCAGTTTGACTGCGAGCCCCATTCCACAGGGCTTTGAGCGGGTTCAGGAGCGGTTGTCCACTGAGTTATCCACAGCTTCTGTGGATTGTCCCGAGCGCTTGCTCTAGGACGGGCGTGCCGGGATATTTTCAGCTTTACCTGTAAGAAAAAGAGAGTAAAGTTGCGCGCCTTCCGATCTGCCCCCACAGTGCTTTATGAAGTTTCGCTCAGCCTCCGTTTCCTCTTCCTCTACACCACCCTCTGCTGCCCCTACCAAGCGCTTTTCCATGCGCGTGGCAGAGTGGCTGTTGGACAGTCCGCATCTGGGCGAAAACCGTAACGTCAAACACATTGCCGGACGTCTGCTCAAGCAACCGGCCCGTGAAGGCGTGGTGGCTGCGCAAAGTCGCCTTGGCCAATTGATGTGCCGGGAATGCGGGAATGCCCGGGACCGCCGGATCGGCCAGGACCTGCTGCGTCAGGCCGCTCGGGCAGGCGATCGCCGCGCTCAACAGGAACTGGGGCTGATCGAAGACTGAGCTGTCCAAGATCTGGCGCCTTGGTTAACCTTCAGGCTTTATTCGAATGGCAGGAGTGGCTATGGCAATGGACTTGACCAGCGTATTGCTGGGTCTGGCAGCGGCTGCGTTGCCGTTGCTGGTATTGGCCTGGCAACTTCAGCGTCGGGCCAGCACCACGCAAGCCGATGTCGCGCTGCTGCAAGAACGCCTGGCCATGGCGCAACTGGCGCAGGACGGATTGAATGCTCAGCTCGAGTCCGGTCGCGATGAAGCGGCTGATCTGACCCAGGCCAACGCCGCCAAACAGGCGGATCTGGCGGCGCTTCGTCGTGAAGTCGAACTGCTGCAGATCGAGCGCGACGACGCCCGGGACGCCGCCCATGCGTGGAATATCGAACGCGCCGGCAAGGAAGCCGAATTGCGCCGTCTGGATGCCCAGGCCGCGTCGCTCAACGCCGAATTGCGCGAGCAACAGGACAGTCACCAGCAACGCCTCAACGACCTGCAAGGTTCGCGGGACGAGTTGCGCGCGCAGTTCGCCGAGCTGGCGGGGAAAATTTTCGATGAGCGCGAGCAGCGTTTTGCCGAAACCAGCCAGCAGCGCCTGGGGCAGTTGCTCGATCCACTCAAGGAACGCATTCAGTCCTTCGAAAAGCGTGTCGAGGAAAGCTATCAGAACGAGGCCCGTGAGCGTTTCTCCCTGGCCAAGGAGCTGGAACGACTGCAACAGCTGAACTTGCGCTTGAGCGATGAAGCCACCAACCTGACCCGCGCCTTGAAAGGGCAGAAGACCCAGGGCAATTGGGGTGAACTGATTCTGGAGCGCGTGCTCGAGCATGCGGGACTGGAGAAGGGCCGCGAGTACCAGACGCAGGTCAATCTCAAGGGACCGGACGGCGAGCGTTTTCAGCCGGACGTGATCATTTATCTGCCGGGCGACAAGCAGGTCGTGGTCGACTCCAAGGTCAGCCTGACGGCCTATCAGCAATACGTGGCGGCTGAGGACGAGGCCATCGGCCAGATCGCCATCAAGCAGCACGTGCTGTCATTGCGTAATCACGTCAAAGGCCTGGCCGGCAAGGATTACAAGCGTCTCGATGGTTTGCACAGCCTGGATTTCGTGTTGCTCTTCGTACCGATCGAGGCGGCGTTTTCTGCCGCGTTGCAGGCTGAGCCGACGCTGTTTCAGGAGGCATTCGACCGTAACATCGTGATCGTCAGCCCCACCACTTTGCTGGCGACCCTGCGTGTCATCGACAGCCTGTGGAAACAGGAGCGCCAGAGCCAGAATGCCCGGGAGATCGCCGAGCGGGCCGGGTGGCTGTACGACAAGTTCGTACTGTTCATTCAGGATCTGGACGAAGTTGGCAATCGCCTGCAGCAACTGGACAAGGCCTACAGTTCGGCACGCAACAAGCTGACAGAGGGGCGTGGCAACCTGGTCAGTCGCAGTGAACAGCTCAAGCTGCTGGGCGCACGGGCGAGCAAGAGCCTGCCGGCGGACTTGCTGGAGCGGGCGATGACGGATGTCGATGGGTTGGTCGAGTTGCCGGAATAAGCCCCCTCGCCACAGTGGGTAAAGTGTTAGCTTGCCGCGCTACAACGGCAAATACCGACTCAACAACGCCCGCAACGCCGCCGGTTTCACCGGTTTTGCCAGATAGTCCAGTCCCGCGGCATGCACCAGGTCGACCGTCTCCGGCCGGCCATCGGCGCTGATCACCACCCCGGGAACCGGCTCGCCCATTTGCGTGCGCAACCAGGCCATCAAATCGGTGCCGGTCTCGCCATGATCGAGGTGGTAATCCACCAGCGCCAATTGCGGGCGCACGCCTTCGCCCAGCAACGCTGCGCATTCTTCGCGATTGCGCGCGGTCCAGACTTGGCAACCCCAGCGGCTGAGCAGGCTGTTCATGCCGATCAGGATGCTGTCCTCGTTGTCGATGCACAGCACCTGCGCCCCATTGAGCAATTTGCCATTGAGCTCGGCGACTTTGACCGGCGCTGCGGTTTGCGCCCGGGCCAGGGGCACGCTGACGCTGAACACGCTACCGCGTCCCGGCCAGGAGCGTACGCGCAAGGTATGACCGAGCACGCGACATAGCCCGTCGGCAATCGCCAGCCCCAGGCCGAGGCCTTTTTCGGCCCGTGTCTGGTGGCTGTCGAGGCGCTTGAACTCTTCGAAAATCACCTGCTGCTTGTCTTCCGGAATACCTGGCCCACGGTCCCAGACTTCCAGGCTCAATGCTTCCCTGTGCCGACGAACCCCCAGCAGCACCGGCCCTTTGCCGTAGCGGAATGCGTTGGTCAGGAAGTTTTGCAAAATCCGCCGCAGCAGTTTGATGTCGCTGTCGACCCGTAGCGCGCTGCCGCGAACGCGGAACTCCAGTTTTTGTTCTCGCGCCAGCACCTTGAACTCGGTACCGAGGGTGTCGAACAGTTCGTTGAGGGCGAACGGCTGGCGATTCGGGTTGATCTTGCCGTTCTCCAGGCGGGAAATGTCCAGCAGGTCGCTGATCAAGTCCTCTGCCGAGCGCAGCGAGCTGTCCAGGTGCCCGACCAGTTTCTGTGCTTCGCCGGACAAACCATCGTCCTGATGGGAGAGGGCGGCGGAGAACAGCCGCGCCGCATTCAGCGGTTGCATCAAGTCATGGCTGACGGCCGCGAGGAAACGGGTCTTGGACTGGTTGGCTGCCTCGGCGGTGCCCTTGGCTTCGGTCAGGGCGACGTTGAGCTGTGACAATTCGTGGGTGCGTTCGGTGACCCGTTGCTCCAGGCCTTCGTTGGCTTCGGTCAGCGCCTGCTCGGCTTCGCGGAACGCGGTGATGTCGGTGAAACTCATGACGAAGCCACCGCCTGGCATCGGATTGCCGATCAGCTCGATTACCCGACCGTTGGGGAACAAGCGCTCGGAGGTGTGCGCGCGGCCCTGGCGCATCCAGTGCAGGCGGCGCGCGACGTGAACTTCGGCCTCGCCGGGGCCGCACAGTCCACGCTCGGCATTGTGACGGATGATGTCGGCAATCGGCCGGCCGACTCTGATCAGGCCATCCGGGTAGTTGAACAAATCCAGATAGCGACGGTTCCAGGCCACCAGTTTCAGCGACTGGTCGACCACGCTGATGCCCTGGGTGATGTTCTCGATGGCGCCTTGCAGCAAGGCACGGTTGAATTGCAGCACCTCCGAGGCTTCGTCGGCGATGCGCACGACGTCTTCCAGTTGCATCTCCCGGCCTTCAATGGCGGCTTTTACTACCGCGCGGGTCGAAGAGGCGCCGAGCACACCGGCCAGCAAGCGTTCGGTATGGGCGATCCATTCACTGTCGGCGTTCTGGTTCGGGTTGAAGCCTTTGCCCTGGCGATAGGCAAAACGGATGAAGCTTTGCCGGGCGCGTTCTTCGCCGACGAAGCGTGCCGCCAGTTGCAGCAGGTCGTCGATCTGCACTGAAAGCATCGAGCGTGCACTGGGGCGGGCACTGATTTCCTGGCCGATGAAGCGGCCCGCTTGCCAGTGTTCGGAAACCCGGGTGCGGGACAGCACCGAGACCCAGGCGAACAGCGTGAAGTTGCCTGCCAGCGACAGCACCACGCCCTGGGTCAGCGGGGTGATCGGCAGGTTAAGTGGATTGCTGTGCAGCCAGGCCAGACCCGGGAATGTGCTCAAGGACAGGCCGAGGCTGAGGGCGGCAATCGGCAGGATCAAGGTGTAGAACCACAGGAAGGTGCCCGCGGCGAGGCCGGCGAAAACGCCGCGGCGGTTGGCCTGTTTCCAGTACAGCGCACCGAGCATGGCGGGGGCCAGCTGGGTTACGGCGGCGAAGGCGATCTGGCCAATGGTCGCCAGGCTGGCGGTCGAGCCCAGCAGGCGATAACTGACGTAGGCCAGCAGCAGAATGACCACGATGCTGACGCGGCGCACCGACAGCATCCACTGGCGGAACACTTCGAACGGGCGCTCGGCATTGTTGCGACGCAGCAGCCAGGGCAACAGCATGTCGTTGGACACCATGGTCGACAGCGCCACGCTGGCCACGATCACCATGCCGGTGGCCGCCGATGCGCCACCGATAAACGCCAGCAGGGCCAGCGCCGGATGCGCCTGGGCCAGGGGCAGGCTGATGACGAACGAGTCCGGCAATACCGAGCTGGGCAGCATCATCTGGCCGGCCAGGGCGATCGGCACGACAAACAATGCTGCGAGGGCGAGGTAGGCCGGGAATACCCACTTGGCCAGGCGCAGATCCTGAGGGTCGATGTTCTCGACAACGGTCACGTGGAACTGCCGCGGCAAGCAAATGATCGCCATCATCGCCACGCCGGTCTGCACCACCATCGACGGCCAGTTGATGGTTTCCTTCCAGTACTGTTCGAGTCGCGGCGCCAACATGGCCTGGTCAAACAGGTCGTCGAAACCGTCGTACAGGCCGTAGGTCACGAAGGCGCCGACGGCGAGAAACGCAAACAGCTTGACCAGCGATTCGAAGGCAATGGCCAGCACCATGCCGCGGTGGTGCTCCGTGGCGTCGAGGTTGCGGGTACCGAAGACGATGGTGAACAGCGCCAGCACCAGCGATACGATCAGCGCAGTGTCCTGGGCGCGGGTGCCCATGGCGTCGGCACCGGCGCCGATCAGCAGGTTCACGCCGAGCACAATGCCTTTGAGCTGCAGTGCGATATAGGGCAACACGCCGACCAGGCAAATCAGCGCCACCACCACCGCCAGCGACTGGGATTTGCCATAGCGTGCGGCGATGAAGTCGGCGATCGAGGTGATGTTCTCCTGTTTGCTGATCATCACCATTTTTTGCAGGACCCAGGGCGCGCCGAGCAGCAACAGGATCGGCCCGAGGTAGATCGGCAGGAACGACCAGAGCTGTTCGGCGGCCTGGCCCACGGCGCCGAAGAAAGTCCAGCTGGTGCAATAGACCGCCAGCGACAGGCTGTACACCCAGGCCCGCACGCGCGGCGGCAAGGGCGCGCTGCGACGGTCGCCATAGAAGGCGATGGCGAACATGATGGCCATATAGGCCAGGGCGACGACGGCAATCAGCCCGGTGGACAGCGACATGGGGACTCCAGACAAAAGACTCCCGGGCTCCCGCCCGGACAGACAGTCTCGCACGACCGCCAGCGTTAGTCAGTGTCGACCAAGGTCGTGGCGTGGCGGGGTGTCGCAGGGGAGTTTGCAGTGTCTGGACCGGCCTCATCGTCGGAACGCCGCCCGGACCAAGCTCGCTCCCACATTTGCCCTGTGTTCGCGGACCCTTGTGGGAGCGAGCTTGCTCGCGATGGGGGCTTCACTGATTCAATGCAACCTCTATCAATCGATGCAACTCTTCAACCTCCAGCGGCGCCTCGGCAAACAGAATGCGAAACACCGTCGGCGCGGCGATCAGATTGATCAGCCGATCGACACTGGGCTTGGGCTCATCCGGATAGCGATCCAGAATCGTCTGCAGCTGCCCGCCAATGATCGTCGCGCAATAACTCGGCTTCAGCGCCGCCTGCACGTCGCACAGCATGTTGCGGCCGGGCTCGGAGCTCATCTCGTCCAGGTACTGTTCCGCCCAGGCCCGCACGTCACCGTGAAGGCTGCCGGTGTTGGCCGGCTCGTTGTCGGGTTGCATGCGGGCGAGGGCGACGTCGGCCAGCAGCGCCGACACATCGCCCCAGCGTCGATAGATGGTGGACGGCGTGACACCCGCACGCGCCGCAATTTGCGGCACCGTCACGCTGGCGCGGTCCTGCTCCTCGAGGAGTTGACGCACGGCCGAATGAATCGACTCTTGTACCCGGGCGCTGCGGCCGCCGGGGCGTAATGTGGGAGCTGTCATCTTGTGTTTCCTGTATCGCACCGGATCTTGCGGTTGGCACCCGGTCCTGAAAGCCATGCATCGGACCTTAACACAAAGAATTTGCTTTAAGAGGGATCCAGTAGCACACTCCGCAAAAGCAAAAAATTAGCTTTTGCGGAGTGTGTCCATGCCCGGTTCTCATTCAAATCGTGCCAGCCTGTGGTTTCTGGCTGTTACCTTGCTCAGTTTCCTGGCGGCTTCCACTGCGCCGACGCCGCTGTATCACCTGTATCAGGAGCAGATGCGGTTTTCGGCCGCGATGCTGACCCTGATTTTTGCCGTCTACGCCCTCAGCCTGTTGGCGGCGTTGCTGACGGTCGGCTCGCTGTCGGATTACCTGGGGCGCAAACCGGTGATTTTTACGGCGGTGGCGCTGAACATCCTGGCGATGTTGCTGTTTATCTACGCCGACAGCGTTGCGTGGCTGATCAGTGCCCGGGTCCTGCAAGGGTTTGCCACCGGCATGGCGACTGCCGTGTTGAGTGCAACGCTGCTGGACACCGATCGCCAGCAAGGGCCGCTGGTCAATAGCGTCGCACCCTTGCTCGGCATGGCTCTGGGTGGAATGGGCTGCGGTTTGCTGGCCGAGTTTGCGCCGGCGCCGTTGCACCTGACCTATTGGCTGCTACTTGCTCTGTTCGCGATGCAGGCTGTAGTTGTCTGGCGTTTGCCGGAGAGCGTCACGCGCCAGTCCGGGGCTTGGGCATCATTGCGACCCACCCTGCATGTGCCGGTCCAGGCGCGCGCGACGTTATGGCGGGTGTTGCCGCTCAACACGGCGACCTGGGCGCTGGGCGGTTTTTACGCGTCGCTGGCACCTTCACTGGTGCGCACGGCGACCGGTTCAACGTCGAATCTGATTGGCGGGGCGACCGTCGCCGCATTGACGGTAACGGGCGCGTTGATGATTTTTACCCTGCGCAACCGACCTGCCACCCTGGCGCTGCAGTTGGGTGCCAGTTTGCTGCCGACGGGCCTTGTCCTGGTTTTACTGGGTGTGCATGGTGCCAGCCTGTCGCTGTTTTTCCTTGGCACCCTCGTTGCCGGTTGTGGATTCGGTGCGGGTTTCCTGGGGGCAGTACGCAGTCTGGTGCCGCTGGCCATGCCCCATGAGCGCGCGGGTTTGATGTCGGCGTATTACGTGCTCAGTTACCTGGCGTTCTGCTTGCCGTCGTTGCTGGCCGGAATCCTGACGCGGACGTTCGGCCTGGTCACCACCACCGATGGCTATGGCGGGGTGCTGATCGTCCTGGCCCTCGGCGCGCTGGTCGGCTTGCTGCGTCAGCGTTCTGCCAACGCCTGTGCGGCTAACCCATGAAAGTGGGTTGGCCGTTGGGCCTGTTTGAGTCTATATTTGCATAATAGATAAGATATAGAGATATTACCCGTTATATAGATATTCTATTCGGATCTAACATGGGCTCTACCTCACAAGAGGACAGGAGTTCGCCATGACATGCGCCAATAGCATCAAGCCCGGAATCAAACCTTTCAGTCACTTGCAGCATCCCCGCGAGGTGGTCCGCCAGTTCACCCCCAACTGGTTCGCGGCCACCATGGGCACCGGTGTGCTGGCGTTGGCACTGGCGCAATTGCCGCTCGCCATACCTGCCTTGCACGCCTTCGCCGAAGCCCTCTGGCTGTTCAACATCGCGCTGTTTCTGCTGTTTACGGCGCTATACACGGCGCGTTGGGTGCTGTTTTTCGACGAAGCGCGGCGGATTTTCGGCCACTCCACGGTTTCGATGTTTTTCGGCACCATCCCGATGGGCCTGGCCACCATCATCAATGGCTTCCTGGTGTTTGGCCTGCCGCGCTGGGGCGACGGTGTGATTCACGTCGTCGAGGTGCTGTGGTGGCTGGATGTGGCCATGTCGCTGGCCTGCGGTGTGCTGATTCCCTACATGATGTTCACCCGTCAGGAGCACAGCATCGACCAGATGACCGCGGTCTGGCTGTTGCCGGTGGTCGCGGCAGAAGTGGCGGCCGCCAGCGGGGGCCTGTTGGCGCCGCATCTGGCCGACGCTCAATCGCAACTGGTGGTGCTGGTGACCAGCTACGTGCTCTGGGCTTTTTCCCTGCCGGTGGCCTTCAGCATCCTGACCATTCTGTTGCTGCGCATGGCTCTGCATAAACTGCCCCACGAAAACATGGCCGCCTCGAGCTGGCTGGCCCTTGGTCCGATCGGCACCGGTGCGTTGGGCATGCTGGTACTGGGC
Organism: Pseudomonas sp. P4_C4; assembly: GCF_056402055.1. Lineage (NCBI taxonomy): Bacteria > Pseudomonadati > Pseudomonadota > Gammaproteobacteria > Pseudomonadales > Pseudomonadaceae > Pseudomonas > Pseudomonas sp. P4_C4. The sequence goes on from NZ_JBFUID010000020.1 coordinate 82,855, forward strand.
GGCGATGCACCGCTGATTTTCGCGGCCAACGGTTTGCCAGGCGTCGGTGAGACTGCTGCAGGATTGGGTCTGGTGGCCGGCATCACCCTGTGGGGCTTCGGTCTGTGGTGGATGCTGATGGCGTTGCTGATCACTGTGCGCTACCTGCGTGCCGGCATTCCTTTCAATCTCGGCTGGTGGGGCTTCACTTTCCCGTTGGGCGTCTATTCTCTGGCGACGTTGAAGCTGACCAGTACCTTGAACCTGATGTTCTTCAGTGTGTTTGGCTGTGTGCTGGTGGCATTGCTGGCGATGATGTGGCTGATCGTCGGCAAGCGCACGGTGCTGGGCGCCTGGCGCGGCGAGCTGTTTGTCTCGCCGTGCATTGCCGGATTGAAGAAATAACCGGCAAAGTTTAGGTAAGGTGTGGCCTGGATCGACTTTTGATAATCCAATAAGAATCCAGGCCACTCGTTACCTATCATCAGGGACACATGGAAGATGAGTCACCCCTCACAGTTCACCTTGCTGCGCACCCGGCGCTTCCTGCCGTTCTTCATCACCCAGTCCCTCGGGGCGTTCAATGACAACGTGTTCAAGCAGTCGTTGATCCTCGCCATTTTGTACAAGCTGACCATCGAAGGTGACCGCTCGATCTGGGTCAACCTGTGTGCGCTGCTGTTTATCCTGCCGTTTTTCCTGTTCTCGGCCCTGGCCGGGCAATTCGGGGAAAAGTTCGCCAAGGATGCGTTGATCCGCCTGATCAAGCTGGGAGAAATCGCCATCATGGCGGTCGGAGCGGTCGGCTTCCTGTTCGATCACCTGTCGTTGATGCTGGTGGCGCTGTTCGCCATGGGCACCCATTCGGCGCTGTTCGGGCCGGTGAAGTACTCGATCCTGCCGCAGGCCCTGCGGGAAGATGAACTGGTAGGCGGCAACGGCCTGGTGGAAATGGGCACATTCCTGGCGATCCTCGCCGGCACCATTGGCGCCGGGATCATGATGTCTTCGGCGCATTACGCGCCGGTGGTGTCCATGGCGATCATCGGCACTGCCGTGCTCGGTTACCTGGCCAGTCGCAGCATTCCCCGGGCGGCGGCCGCGACGCCACAAATGCGTCTGAACTGGAACATTTTCAGCCAGTCCTGGGCCACGTTGAAACTGGGCCTTGGGCAAACGCCGGCGGTATCACGCTCGATTGTCGGCAACTCGTGGTTCTGGTTTGTCGGGGCGATTTATCTGACGCAGATCCCGGCCTATGCCAAGGAATGGATGCACGGCGACGAAACCGTGGTGACGCTGATTCTGACGGTGTTCTCGATCGGCATCGCGTTGGGGTCGATGCTGTGTGAGAAATTGTCCGGGCGTAAAGTCGAAATTGGGCTGGTGCCGTTCGGATCGTTCGGCCTGACTGTTTTCGGCCTGCTGTTGTGGTGGCATTCCGGCTCAATACCGGACAGCGCCGCCGGCCATGGCTGGATCGAGGTCCTTGGTTTCGGCCACGCCTGGCTGGTGTTGCTCGACATCCTCGGCCTGGGCGTTTTCGGTGGTTTCTACATCGTGCCGCTTTACGCACTGATCCAGTCACGTACGGCGGAAAACGAACGGGCGCGGGTGATTGCCGCCAACAACATCCTCAATGCGTTGTTCATGGTGGTGTCGGCGATTGTCTCGATCGTCTTGCTGAGTGTGGCCAAGCTGTCGATCCCGCAGCTGTTCCTGGTGGTGTCGTTGCTGAACATCGGCGTCAACGCCTACATCTTCAAGATCGTCCCCGAGTTCACCATGCGTTTCATGATCTGGCTGCTCAGCCATTCCATGTACCGCGTCGAGCACCGCAATCTGGATTTGATCCCCGATGAAGGCGCGGCGTTGCTGGTGTGCAATCACGTGTCATTCGTCGACGCCTTGCTGATTGGCGGCGCGGTACGCCGGCCGATTCGCTTTGTGATGTATTACAAGATCTACAACCTGCCGGTGCTGAACTTCATCTTCCGTACCGCGGGGACGATTCCTATCGCGGGGCGTCAGGAAGACATCCAGATCTACGAAAAAGCCTTCACGCGCATTGCCCGGTATCTGAAGGACGGTGAGCTGGTTTGCATCTTCCCCGAGGGTAAATTGACCGCCGATGGCGAGATCAATGAGTTCAAGGGCGGGTTGACGCGAATTCTCGAGGAGACGCCGGTGCCGGTGATTCCGCTGGCCTTGCAGGGGTTGTGGGGGAGTTTCTTCAGCCGCGATCCGGGCAAGGGACTGTTTCATCGCCTGTGGTCGCGGGTGACGTTGGTGGCAGGGTCGGCGGTGGCGGTTGAGGCAGCGGAGCCGGTGGAATTGCAGCGATTGGTGGGGGAACTGCGTGGGGCCGTTAAATAGTTGTAGTCATTGAAGGCCTCTTCGCGGGCAAGCCCGCTCCTACAGGGATCGCGGGAGTGGTGAAAATCTCCGACACACCATAAAACCTTGTAGGAGTGAGCCTGCTCGCGATTGGCGGTAGTCGCTTAAGCGCTAACCTTGAGCCCAACCAACCCGGAAATGATCAACGCCACACTCGCCAACCGCACCAGCGCCATGGATTCGCCAAACAGAATGATCCCGGCGATCACCGTGCCAACGGCGCCGACCCCGGTCCAGATCGCATAGGCCGTACCCAGCGGCAATTCCTTCATTGCAAGGCCGAGCAAGCCAAGGCTGATAGCCATGGCCGCAACGGTCAACACAGTGGGGAGCGGGCGGGTGAAGCCGTCGGTGTACTTGAGGCCGACGGCCCAGCCGACTTCGAACAGGCCGGCGAAAAACAGAATGATCAAGGACATGAAGACCTCCATCGTCTGACGGGGTCGTCCCCTGATTAATGACTCGATCGAGCCGCGAGGTCGTCCTCGCGATGCGCAATATGGTGCCCAACATTGACCGGGTGATCAAGTTTTCGAGTCAATCACTGATCTGTTGCGCCGCCATTTCCCGATCCTGTTTCTCGCTCATGCGGCGGAAATACGTGGAGAGCAATGCCCCGGAAATGTTGTGCCAGACGCTGAACAATGCGCTGGGCACTGCCGCCAGTGGCGAGAAGTGCGCACTGGCCAGGGCCGCGCCCAATCCGGAATTCTGCATGCCGACTTCCAGGGCCAGGGACTTGCGCTGGGCCAGAGGCAGCTTGAACAGGCGCCCGGTGAAGTAACCCAGCAGGTAGCCAAAGCTGTTGTGCAGCATGACCACGGCCATGATCAACAGGCCGGACTCGGCAATCTTGGCCTGGCTGGCGGCGACGACTGCGGTGACGATGATCACGATGCTGATCACCGACACCAGCGGCAAAACGTCCACGGCGTGGCGAACCTTGTCGGCGAGCACCCGTTGGGCAACCACGCCCAGCACAATCGGCAGCAGCACCACTTGCAGGATCGACCAGAACAACTCCATGAATGACACCGGCAACCAGGCCGAGGCCAGCAGCCAGATCAGGGCTGGGGTCAGCAGCGGGGCGAGGAGGGTGGTGACGGCGGCGATGGCCACCGACAGCGCCAGGTCGCCACGGGCCAGCCAGGTCATCACGTTCGACGAGGTGCCGCTTGGGCAGCAGCCGACCAGAATCACGCCGACGGCGATTTCCGGCGGCAAGTGGAACACTTGGCAGAGCAACCACGCCACGCCGGGCATGATCACGAAATGTGCAACCACGCCCAGGGCCACGCGCCATGGATGGCGAGCGACTTCGGCGAAGTCTTCGAGTTTGAGGGTCAGGCCCATGCCGAACATCACCAGCCCCAGCAAGGGCACGATGGCGCCTTTGAGACCGAGGAACCACGCCGGTTGCAGAAACGCCACGACAGCGAAAATCAGTACCCAGTAGGCGAAGGTGTTGCCGACAAAACGACTCAATGCAGCCAGTGCGCGCATGGCCTGATCCTTATTTTAAGTGACGCTACAAAACCCCCTGTAGGAGCGAGCTTGCTCGCGATGGTGTGTCAGACAAAGAGGGGCTACTGACACTCCATCGCGAGCAAGCTCGCTCCTACATTAGAGATCACAAGGCTTTAGATCCCCTGCGGAGTCTCTTCGCCACCCAGCGCTTCAACCAGTGCTGGCAGGAAGTCGCCGAAGGTCAGCATCATCAGGGTGAAGCTGGCGTCCAGTTGGCCCAGGGCTTCGTCGCCGCCGTCCTGTTCCGCCTGGTCTTGCAGCAGGTCTTCGAATTTCAGGCGCTTGACCACCATTTTGTCGTCGAGGACGAACGACAGTTTGTCCTGCCAGGCCAGGGACAGTTGAGTGACCACTTTGCCCGTGCTCAGGTGCAGCTGGATTTCTTCGCTGGTCAGGTCCTGGCGCTTGCAACGCACAATGCCGCCGTCTTCGTGGGTGTCGCGCAGTTCGCACTCGTCCAGCACGAAGAAATCGTCCGCGGCTTTCTGGGTGGTGACCCACTCGGTCATGGTCGCGGTCGGGGACATCTTCACGGTCAGTGGACGCACCGGCAGGGTGCCGATCACTTCGCGCAGGGTCGACAGCAAGTCTTCGGCGCGTTTCGGGCTGGCCGAGTTGACCAGGATCAGGCCCTGTTTCGGAGCGATGGCGGCGAAGGTCGACGAGCGGCGGATAAAGGCGCGGGGCAGGAAGGCCTGGATGATTTCATCCTTGATCTGATCGCGCTCCTTCTTATAGACCTTGCGCATTTGCTCGGCTTCGATCTCTTCGACCTTTTCCTTGACCGCGTCACGCACGACGCTGCCCGGCAAAATACGTTCTTCCTTGCGGGCGGACACCAGCAGGAAGTCACCGCTGACGTGTACCAGTGGCGCATCTTCGCCTTTGCCGAACGGCGCGACGAAACCGTAGGTGGTCAACTCCTGGCTTGCACATGGGCGCGCCAGTTTGGTGGCCAGTGCAGTTTCCAACGCCTCGGCATCAACAGGCAGATCTTGGGTCAGGCGATAGATAAGCAGGTTTTTGAACCACATGGGGTGAGTCTCTCCTTTATACAAAGGGGGGCATTATTGTCTTCGCCGTGCCATAGGCCAACCTTTCTCTAAGCCTTTGGAAGGCCTCGGAAAATTATTTTAAAAAGTGCTTGCCAGAGGTTGGGTCGCTCCGTAGAATGCGCGCCACACCGAAGCGAAGGGTGATTAGCTCAGCTGGGAGAGCGTCTGCCTTACAAGCAGAATGTCGGCGGTTCGATCCCGTCATCACCCACCATTCGTTTTCAGTGTTACGCGCAGCGGTAGTTCAGTCGGTTAGAATACCGGCCTGTCACGCCGGGGGTCGCGGGTTCGAGTCCCGTCCGCTGCGCCATATTCGGTAACCTGGAACACTGAACGCCAGGTCACCACGGAAAAACCCGCTAACGCGGGTTTTTTTCTGTTCCAAGTTTGTATGTTGTTCCTGCAGGTTGCATCGTTTCACCGGTTTTTAGATTTTTTTGAAAAAACTTCAAATAAATCAACACTTTATAAAAACCTGTGGCATAATGTGCCCCGCAACGAAGGTAAAGGGTGATTAGCTCAGCTGGGAGAGCGTCTGCCTTACAAGCAGAATGTCGGCGGTTCGATCCCGTCATCACCCACCACTTTCAACGCTACGCGCAGCGGTAGTTCAGTCGGTTAGAATACCGGCCTGTCACGCCGGGGGTCGCGGGTTCGAGTCCCGTCCGCTGCGCCATATTCGGTAACCTGGAACGCTGAACGCCAGGTCACCACAGAAAGCCCGCCTTGTGCGGGCTTTTTGCTGTCCGGGATTTGGCTTTCCTCGCTCTCTGTAGGAGCGAGCTAGCTCGCGAAGGTCGTGAACGATAACGCGTAAATTCAGATGCCCAGCGGCGCCCATGGCTTCTTCGCGAGCAAGCTCGCTCCTACAGTCCGGCATTGCGCCTGTGGCGGTAGTCGCTGACGGCTTCATACACGGCCTTGCGCAAGCGATTGATACCGCCGATGGGGCGGTGTGCTTCCACGCCGAACCAGGGATTGAACGACTGGTTGTCGCATTGCAGGTTCAGCGCCGGTGTATCGAAGTCCTGCGCCGGCACGTTGATCCGCGCCACCGTCTCGAAGGGCGCATCGCTTTCGCGCCACTCAATGCTGGTGTCTTCAATCGGCATGTACTTGTTGGCGTCCTGTCGCTGGATTTGCAAGACGAAACACGCGGGTACCCGATCGGTTGACAGCTGTTGATTCAGCGCATTGCGCAGGAAGTTCGGAAGCTTGCGATTTTGTTCCGGCAGGCTGTAGGCCGGGCAACTGTCCGGATCGGGTGCAACCCGGAACTTCGCATTGGCTTCACCGAATTTGTAGGGTGAAACCGAAAAGTACGTCGTCCGGGTTGGGCTTGGCGGGGCAGGGGACAGCGTCGCCAGGGCGATAAACAGGTGGCGAACCTGCCAGGTGCGTGGATCCCGGCCGGGGAAGAAAGCCATCATCTTTTTACCGTCGGCCTGGGCGGCGACGTTCTGACGGTATTCGGCGACATTACTGACAAAGAAGTTCGGGTGGCTGAACATTACAAAGTCCTGTTCGCCTCGCCCCTGCTGATCGCTCAACAGTTGTTTGCCTGGAACATCGAACAGTTTGATCGCCATGCCCCGGGCATCGCGAATGCTATCGAACTGCGGGTAGGCATTGCCGTTGGACAGGCGCATCGTCGCTTGCCAGGTTTTGCCCGGCTCGCTGAACACGCCCTGGCGCAGTTCGCCTGGCAGTTCTGGCAGCACCTGAACCTCGGCCTTCACGCAGCCGTGGGCCTTGGCATGGGCGTCGCGCAGGTAGCGGGTGCTTTCGCGGTGCTGATCGACGATGCGCACGGCGGTCTGGATGATGTCCTGGGTCATCGCGGCTTCACCATCCGCAATCAGCTCTTGCACCGAGACTGGCCCGCTCTGCTGCCAGGCAAACCAGGCACTGGCCAATGCCCAGCCCAGCACACCGAGACCCAGCAGCCACAGCAACAGCTTGCCGAGAAAGGCGCCCAGTCGCAGCCAGAGTGTAATCAGCATGAGAAAGTCCTTTTGACTGAGGCTGTGATCATGGCAATTGCGCCTCCAGCGGGCCGCCCAGCACTTTCAGATATTCCAGCAGTGCCCAGCGTTCTTGCGGCTGCAACCCGCGGCCGATCACACCATTGCCGAGTTTGCCGGCACGGAATTCATGACCGCTGTTGTGGTTGCCGGTGATTTGCGTGTCGAACAGAAAAGCGTTGTTGAAGGCTTCGGTGCGATATCCCAGATGCTGTGGGTCGAATTCGAAAGTGCCTTTGTAGAACGTGGTCGCACGCTCATCCTGAGGCGACAGCAATTGATAAATGTTCGGTACCGAACCGTTGTGCAGAAACGGCGCTGTCGCCCATACACCCGCCAGTGGCCTGGCCTTGTACGAACGCAATTCGCGCACGCCGATTGGCAGGCCGAAACCGTCCATTTCAGCACGCTCGGCAGGGGTGACATTGGCGTCTTGATACGCACGGTCCTGGACATAGGCGGTGACATAGGCCAGCCCTTTGGCCACGGACATCTTGCTCAGATCCAGTGGTTCGGTGGGTTTTGGCTCCACATCAAGGTTTTCCAGCTCCGCCTGCTTCCATTGCAGCGCAGTCAGGTCGAAGCGGTGGTCGGCGATGTTGTTGGCCGCGCCGGGGTCTGTGCCAATGTAATCCACCGGGAGCATTTTCAGATGCTGAACGTATCGCCCGTCGCCCTGGGTGTTGTGCGGTACATGACAACCCGCGCAGTTTTCGGCGAACAAGGCGCGCCCCCTTGCTGCCAGAGGTTTGTCGACCGCGCCCAACAGATCTTCTGGCCAGGCTGGAGGCTTGAGTCGTTGCAGGGTTTCTTCGATCAGGTGCAGGTCGCGCACACGGACACTGGAGGGATAGCGGGCATCGCCCATCAGTGGCTGGTCGTTCTTGTCGAAGAAGTTCAGCGTGGCGCCGACACCCAACGCTTCGCCGATGTTGCGCGCCATCGGTTGTTTCGCCGAACCGTTCCACTGCACCCATTCGAACGTCCACATGTCCCACAACTGCGGATAGTCAACGGGGGCATTGGCCACGCGGTAGTTGTCGGGGGAAATCGCATCACCGAAGCTGGCGTTGGCAATGCGACCGAAGGCGTCTGTGCGCCCGGGGCCTTCCTCGGTCGGATAGAGCCCGCGATGGGTGTCGTTCCAGGCCACCTTGAGGAACGTATCGAGTGAGGATTTGAATTCTTTGCGCAAATGTTGGTGGCGGGCGTCGTAGTCCTGGCCCAGCACGTTGCGTGCGAAACGTTCGAACTTCCACGGGTTGTAGTAAGTCGAGGTCAGGCTGGCCACCAGTGCTTGTCCGAAACTGCCCCCTTTGAGTGTAGGAACACTGGACGGCAGGACGTGCTGCGCCGAGCCGCCGTCGATACGCACGGCTTGACCCTTGAAACGCAGTTCACCGGTGTGGCAGGCCGCGCAGGTGACATCCAGAAACACATCCGGGCTCCCCGTATTCTGGTGCCGGGTAAAGCCTGCCGGGAGGTTGCCGGGGTTATTCGGTGTCGGTTTCTGGTCGGGGTCCACCAGGAAACCGAAGCGGGCGAGGTACTCGGGGGCGGCGAAGCGTTGCTGCGAGAAGGGCAGTTCGAGGGCGGTGAACCAGTCATAGCGCAAGCCTTTGACCTGTGTGCCCTGGGGTGTGAAGTAATAGGTCTCGCGATCCGTGGCGCTCCATTGCTCCAGGTAATGCACCTGTTGTGGAGGCGACCAGGCCGGCAATTTCGGGTTGGCGACGTAGTAAAGAACCACGGACATGACCAGCCCGAGCAGTACTGCGATGAGAACCAGCAAGCGAAAGAAGAGGCGCAAGATAAACGTCCTTGTCGAATGATCATGCCGTTATGCCCGAGTACCCGAGGTGCGGCAAGAGGCCATTACACCAGATGTTGTAGGTTCAGGAATCAATCTGCGTCGGAACAAGATGAAAGAAGCTTCATCAGCCGAATTGTGAATTGCATTTAAACACCTGAACTTATCAATTGTTTCCGGCTCTCATGCCGGTAGCCATTGGTCGTGGCGGCCTGATAAGCTCGCGGCTTTACTCGATTGCCCTTTAGGCGCATGAACAAGGAAATAGCATGAAACAGCATCGGTTGGCGGCGGCGGTGGCCCTGGTTGGCCTGGTACTCGCGGGTTGTGATTCGCAGACCAGCGTAGAGCTGAAAACTCCGGCGCAAAAAGCTTCCTACGGCATTGGCCTGAATATGGGCAAGAGCCTGGCTCAGGAAGGCATGGATGACCTGGATTCCAAAGCTGTAGCCCAGGGCATCGAAGACGCGGTCGGCAAGAAAGAGCAGAAGCTCAAGGACGAAGAACTGGTTGAGGCGTTCGCCGCGCTGCAAAAGCGTGCCGAAGAACGCATGGCCAAGATGAGCGAAGAGTCGGCCGCTGCCGGCAAGAAATTCCTCGAAGAAAACGCCAAGAAAGCCGGCGTGACCACCACCGCTTCGGGCTTGCAATACGAAGTCGTGCAGAAAGCCGATGGCCCTCAGCCAAAGCCGACTGACGTAGTGACCGTTCACTACACCGGCAAGCTGACCAATGGCACCGTATTCGACAGTTCCGTCGAGCGCGGCAGCCCGATCGATCTGCCGGTCAGCGGTGTGATCCCGGGTTGGGTCGAAGGCCTGCAACTGATGCACGTTGGCGAGAAGTACAAACTGTACATCCCTGCTGATCTGGCTTACGGCGCTCAAAGCCCGAGCCCGGCGATTCCGGCCAACTCGGTGCTGGTATTCGACCTGGAACTGCTGGCCATCAAGGATCCGGCAAAAGAAGACGACGCAGCCAAGTAATCGGCGCCTGCTTCGATAACAACGCCTCGCTTATGCGGGGCGTTGTTGCATCTGGCGTTTGGCACGGGTAAACAAAACGAACAGACGCTCCAGGCCGGAGTCTCAGGCATAGTAGGCGTTGGCGTTAGCCGTACAAGTCCGCCAAGTCAATGAAATTATAGGTTTTTTTTGATGGGTAAAAAACGCCCGATCTGAACGGAGGCCTTGTAAAACGGGGCTTGCAGCGATGAAAAGCAGCTCTGTTCACAAGGTTATCCACAATTTGTGTGGATAACATTTTAACGGGAGGAATCATGAAAGCACCCTGGAATTTCGCTCGTTTCCTGCCGATGGCCGGACGCCTGCTGGCACGCGGCCGATTGCCGACCCTGTTGTTCGCAGTCGCCAGCAAGGGCGCGAGCCAGGGCAACCGACTGGGCAAACTCAAGGATGACTTGAAGCTGTTGCAGGCACTCTGCCTGGCCTATTGGCGTGGTGAATATCGCGCCATCAGCCCCAAGGCGCTGGTTTCGGTCGTCGCAGGCCTGATGTACTTCCTCAGCCCGGTGGATGCGATCCCGGATTTCATTCCGGTGTTCGGCATGCTCGATGACATCGCGGTATTGGCGTGGCTTATGAAAGTGCTCGACGACGAACTCAATGCCTTCCGCGCCTGGCGCAAACGGCAGGTGCCGGAGAAGCTCGCGGTGGTTGAGCGCCTGCCTGATACCCCCGAGCAACTGCAACTTCAAGGTCCGAAAAAACACTGAGCCGATTTCGACCTGTTCACAGATTGATGCCCCCCGCGACCTTGGCCGCTGTTAGGATTACACTTCTAGGGAAAAGTGCCGACTCGCTAAGTGTTGTTGTCCTACGGGGTAGTCATGGATATTCAGATAATTACACGCGAAGGCGAGCCCGAATATGCGGTTCTGCCATGGGCTCAGTATCAGGCGTTACTGAAAGCAGCAGGCATCAAGGAGCAAGCGCCGCCTGAAGCCACGAAGCTTCAGGCGGCAACACCAGACGCGATTCTTCCGGGTCTGGATCAACTACGCAGTTTGCGCGAAGGAAAGGGCATCGCCATCGAGGCGCTGGCCCGCACGGTAGGCATCAGCCCGTCTTACCTGGCCATGATCGAAAGTGGCGAACGTCTGCCCGACGCCGCGATTCGTCGCAGCCTGGCCTGGGAATTGACGGTGCCGGGGTGGAGGGTTGAATCGTGAGCGTACGCATCAGTCGTCAACATTGGGACGGATTGCTGGGCGAACTGGATCAGGCGCGTCGTCAGCGCCATCTCCTGACTTATCGGGCATTACTGGAACGTTTGCAGTTGCCGACACCGGCCATGCAAACCCTGACAGCGGCCCTTGAGCATCTGGCGGCCCTGGACGCCAGGGCGGAGCAGCCATTGCGCAGTTCACTGGTGATCAGTCAGGGCGCCAGCCGCTTGCCGCGCACCGGATTCTTTGAATGTGTCGAGCGTCTCGGGCGTTTTTCCGGGCCGTCGGACGGTGTCGCCGCCGCGTCCTGGCATGCTTCGGAAGTGGTGCGGGTGTTCGAGTACGAATACCCGGTATCGGCCGAGGCCTGAGTGTTTTTGCGACTCAAGGCGCGGGCCGGATACTGGCTCGCGCGCCGGTTGTTTCACTGGTCGTGGTTTGTCCGTCAGCCACGTGGCTGGCGCTGGCTCGAAGGCCAGTTCGCCCGCATGGCCAACCTGGGCGATGTCGGCGCCCAGAGCTTCTATGGGCACATCCTGACGTTTCGCGGCGTCGGCCTCGGGGCTCGTGAGGAGGGCGTACGTTTGTTGCGCCTGGCGGCGTTGGCGGGCGATGGCAAGGCGGCGTATCAAGTGGGCGTGATCAGTCTGGCCGGAACGGCGAGCAAGGCTCCGGACCCGGTCGAAGCGGCGCGATTCTGGGCGATCGCGGCGAAGGCCGGGCATCCGTTGGCGCCGATCAAGCTCGAAGAGCTGAAGTCTTCCTCGGCGCCTCGTTGATTGGACAGATGCCGAAAAGCTCCCTTATCGATACCCGGAAACGAGCACCTCATCTACAGTCGAAACCACCAGGCTATCAATCACATGCACGCTAGACCCTTGCACATTCTTCGCATGGTGCTTGGCCTGTGATGCCATCTCGGCCAACTGGCTCGCATCGAGTTGTTCACAGGCCTGTGGATGCAGATGCACCACCCCGATCGACAGTGACAACAGCGCAAACTCCTGACGCACGCCCTGGCGGTTCGGTGCGACAAAGCAGCCGGCTTCCAGGTGCTCGCTACGGTAGAAACGCCGGCACTGGCTCTGGAAGTCGTCGAGCAACTGGTTCAAACGTTTGCGCCAGTCTTGCGGGCCGAGCACCAGCAGGAAGTCATCACCACCGATGTGGCCGACAAAGTCGCGGGCCGGGTCGACGCGGTCGTTCAGGCATTGCGCCAGGCACAGCAGGACTTCGTCGCCGCGGCCGTAGCCGTAGATGTCGTTGAAAGGCTTGAAACTGTCGATGTCCACGTAGCAGATCACCGATTCCCGTTGCTGTTGCAGCAGTCGTGTCAGGCATTGCTGGATCGGCACGTTGCCCGGCAGCAAGGTCAGCGGGTTGGCATAGCGGGCCTGCTGGATCTTCAGTTCCGTAATCAACTTGAGCACGTCAATCACCCGGCCAAGCCCGAGATAGCCGCCATTAAGGGTGATGATGAAATCCTCCTCGATACGCTGGCGGGCACGGCTGGTGATCAAGCGGCTGACCTGTTGCAGGGACTGGCTCAGCTCGACGGCGAGGAAGTCATCGTTCATCAAGCGGCTGATCGGTTTGCGGGCGAACAGGTCGGTGGCAAAGGGCTTGAGCAGGGCGTCGGAGAGCGAGTGACGATGGACTATGCCGCAGGGCTGACTCTGTTCATCCAGGACTGCCAGCGAGTTCAGGTTGGCCTGGCGGCGAAAGGCTTCGAGCACTGTGGCGGTCGGGGTGTCGCGGTTCACCGCGGGTTGCTCGTTGAGCAGGGCGCTGAGGTCGCTGCCGTCTTCGCTCAGTACAACGGCGACGCTGTCCTGTCGGGGCATCATTGCCCGGGCATCCCGCGGTGGGTGTTCCTGGGGGCGGCAGAGCAGGTAGCCCTGCACCAGGTCCACGCCCATTTCGGTCAGCACCGTGAGCTCTTCCGGTAGTTCGATACCTTCGGCGATGACTTGCGCCCGCGAGGCCTTGGCGATTTGCAGGATCGAACCGACGAATTCACGCTTGAGCGCATCCTGATGAATGCCATCAATGAAGTGCCGGTCAATTTTCACGTAGTCCGGCCGCAGTTCAGACCACAACCGCAAACTCGAATAGCCCGCCCCCAGATCATCCAGCGCAATCGAAAACCCCATCGCCCGATAGTGATGCAGGGCGGTTTGCAGCAGCTGGAAATCATCCGTTGGCGTTTGTTCGGTCAACTCGATGACCACCTGGTTCGGAGGGATGCCGAAGTCTTGCAGCAGTTGCAAGGTGCGCCCCGGTTGATGGGCCGCTTCAAGCAGGGATTCCGGGGATACGTTAAGGAACAACAGGCCAGGCAATTGCTGTTCATTGAAGCGTCGGCAAGCGCTCTCGCGGCAGGCAATTTCCAGCTCGCTCAGACGTCCGGCCTGGCGGGCGACGGCGAACAGGGCGACAGGGGAGTGCAGAGGGCTGTTGGACGGGCCGCGACTGAGGGCTTCGTAGCCGAGAATACGCCGTTCAGAGAGGCTGATGATCGGCTGGAACAGGCTGTGCAAACCGCCTTGAGTCAGGATCGAGCTCAATGCACTCAGCTGTTCGGTTGTGGTCATGGCGATCTCTGGCGATAAAAAAAAGGACCGGGCGTGCCCTTGGTAAAGAGCACGGCCGGTCCTTTATTTCACGACAGAGTGATGACTGTTTGATGACGCTCCGGGGAGCGTCAGTATTAAATTGCCATCAGTTGTGTGTAGAAACTCAGTGCTTGGCCACTGCCGTGTTGAGTTTCAGGTAGTCCAGCAGAATCCGCCCGGTTTCGCTCAGGTAGGCGTCGTCTTCCGGTTTGGTTTTATCATCTTCGGCCGCAATAACGTCCTCGTCTTCTTTCTTCAGCTCTTTGAGTGGTTCTTCGCCCTTGGCTTTGCGACGGATGTTTTCCATGGTCAGCTGTTTGGCTTCGATGTCGGCGTGCTGCGCACGACGCTCGGCTTCATTGAGGCTGACGGTTTTTTCCAGCATCAGTTTCTGCGCCAGGGCCAGCTTGTCGCGGATGAATACGAACTCTGCATCCTTGGCCGTACGCACGTCATGCTCGGACTTGAGCTGCGAAATGTACGGCTTGAACGGGTCCAGCGCAGGCTTGATGGCGGCCTTGATGGTGTCCCATGGCATGGCTTCCGGCAGGGCGCTTTCACCGATTTCCTTGGTATCGATGATCGACGGGTAATCGATGTCCGGCAAGACGCCCTGATGCTGGGTGCTCTGCCCGGAAACCCGGTAGAACTTGGCCAGGGTCAGTTTCAGTTCGCCATGGTTGAGCGGCTGAATGGTCTGCACGGTGCCTTTGCCGAAGGTCTGGCCACCGATGATCAGTGCGCGGTGGTAGTCCTGCATGGCGCCGGCAAAAATCTCCGATGCCGAGGCGGACAAGCGGTTGACCAGCAACGCCATCGGGCCTTTGTAGAATGCGCCCGGGTTTTCATCTTCCAGGACATCGACGCGGCCATCGGCGTTACGCACGAGCACGGTCGGGCCTTTGTCGATGAACAGGCTGGTCAGCTCGGTGGCCTCTTGCAAGGAACCGCCGCCGTTGTTACGCAGGTCGATGACCACGCCGTCGACTTTCTCTTTCTGCAACTCGGTCAGCAGTTTCTTGACGTCGCGGGTGGTGCTCTTGTAATCCGGGTCGCCGGCACGGAAGGCCTTGAAGTCCAGATAGAACGCCGGGATTTCGATAATGCCGAGCTTGTAGTCCTTGCCGTCCTGCTTCAGGTTCAAGACCGATTTCTTCACGGCCTGATCTTCGAGCTTCACCGCTTCACGGGTGATCGGCACGATCTTGGTGGTCTGGTCGTTCGGCGCATTGCTGGCCGGGATGACTTCCAGACGCACTACGGTGCCCTTCGGACCACGAATCAGCTTGACCACTTCGTCCAGGCGCCAGCCCACCACATCGACCATTTCCTTGTTGCCCTGGGCAACGCCGATGATCTTGTCGGCCGGTGCAACCTGCTTGGTCTTGTCCGCCGGACCTGCCGGCACCAGGCGTACGACTTTCACCTGGTCGTTATCGCTCTGCAACACGGCGCCGATGCCCTCGAGGGACAGGCTCATGTTGATGTCGAAGTTCTCCGCATTATCCGGCGACAGATAGTTGGTGTGCGGGTCGTAGGACATGGCGAAGGTGTTGATGTACGCCTGGAAGATGTCTTCCGCGCGGGTCTGGTCCAGGCGTGCCAACTGGTTCTTGTAGCGCTTGGTCAGGGTTTCCTGGATCTGCTTGGGCTCTTTGCCGGCGATCTTCATCCGCAGCACTTCGTCCTTGACGCGTTTGTGCCACAGGTCGTCGAGTTCTGCGGTGGATTTGAGCCAAGGAGCGTCCTTGCGGTCAATCAGCAAGGTTTCCTTGGTGGTGAAGTCCATCTTGTCGACGCCTTTGCCCAGCTCGGCAAGGGCGAAGTCCAGACGCGCCTTTACGCGGTCCAGGTAGCGCTTGTAGATGGTGAACCCGGCGTTCAGGTCGCCGCTCTTGAGGAAATCGTCGAACTGCGTCTTCCACTTGTCGAATTCGGCAATGTCGCTGGCCATGAAGTAGCTGCGCGACGGATCCAGCAGCTTGAGGTAGCTGTCGTAGATGATCACCGAGCGCGCGTCATCGAGTGGCGGCTTGCTGTAGTGGTGGCGTTTGAGCAACTCCACGACGTTCAGGCTGGCGATCACTTCGTCACGATCGGGTTGAAGATTGTCCCAGCTATTGGCTGCGAATGTATTGCTCGACATCGGCAGCAAGCCGATACCGATGAATAAGGCGAGGGCAGTGCTGGGGAACAAATGCTTCATGCTGATTCGACGCGGGGACAATTGATAACGCATATTAGGCCGTCTTTGAAGTCGCCGGATCTTTGGGAACCGGTCGCATAATGCAAAAAGCCCGACGCTATAGCTTCGGGCTCAGTCCAGACTCACTATGGAGGCACTGTGAAAGCATTGCAAGGCGTTGACGGTCGAGTGGTGTGGGTTGATGAGGCGAGTCCTGCGTGCGATGTAGGACAAGTTCGTATTCGAGTGTCGGCAGCGGGTCTCAATCGCGCCGACTTGTTGCAGAAGGCCGGCCTTTATCCGCCGCCGCCAGGGGCCAGCCAGGTGCTTGGTCTAGAGTGCTCGGGCGTGATCAGCGAGGTGGGCGCCGGGTCCTCCTGGCAGATGGGTGATCGGGTTTGCGCCTTGCTGGCCGGGGGCGGCATGGCCGAAGAAGTGGTTGTCGACGGGCGGCATGTGCTGCCGGTTCCCGACGGAGTGTCACTGGTCGAAGCGGCAGCACTGCCCGAAGTCTATGCAACGGTCTGGCTGAATTTGTTTCAACTGGCTGCGCTCAAGCCGGGTCAGAAAGTTCTGCTGCACGCCGGAGCAAGTGGAATTGGTTCAGCGGCTATTCAGCTGTGCAAGGCCTTCGGTAACCCGTGCTGGGTCAGCGTCGGCTCCGCCGAGCGACTGGCGTACTGCGAAGCGCTGGGCGCCCAGGGCGGCGTGGTGCGCGATGGTGATCTGGAGAGCCTGCGGGATCTGGGGCCGTTCGACGTGATTCTCGACCCGGTGGGCGGCAATTATGCGGCATTGAACCTCAAGTTGCTCGCGCAGGATGGCCGTTGGGTGTTGATCGGTCTGATGGGCGGGCGCGAGGCCAAGCTGGATCTGGCCCAGGTGCTGGCCAAGCGTGTGCAGTTACTGGGCTCGACCCTGCGCAGCCGGGATGAGCAATTCAAGGCCGATCTGTTCAGTGATCTACGCCTGCATGTTTGGCCGTTGTTTGCCGAGGGGCGCTTGAGCCCGCAACTGGCCAAGGCCTTTCCGATCAAGGATGCCGAGGCCGCGTTTGCCGAGTTGGCGAGCAATACCGTGGCGGGGAAGGTGGTGTTGGTGATTGACGAGAGCCTGAGCTGACGACACAAAAAACTAATGTGGGAGCGAGCTTGCTCGCGATGGCGGCCTGTCTGTCGACATTAACGTTGACTGACACACTGCTATCGCGAGCAAGCTCGCTCCCACAGGGGATCCGGGTTACTTCCAGAGATGTATCGGCCAGCCAGCCTTTTCGGCCTGCTCGCGCAGCACTGGATCCGGGTTCACCACATGCGGGAAGTCCACTTTCAGTAACAACGGCAGATCGTTGCGTGAGTCGGAATAGAAACTCGCGCCTTCGAGGTTTTCCTCCTCTGCATCCAGCCATTCCAGCAAGCGGGTGATCTTGCCTTCGCGGTAGGTCAGGGTGCCGACGGTATGGCCGCTGTAAGCGCCGTGGGCGACTTCCAGTTCGATGCCCAGAATCTCGTCGATGCCCAGGCGTTCGGCGATGGGGCCGACCAGGTGGGTGCCCGAAGCGGAGATCACCAGAATCCGGTCACCGGCCTTGCGATGCGCCGCGATGGTTTTGGTGGCGTCGCTGAAGATGATCGGTTCGATGAAGTCTTCCACCCATGGGCCAACCAGATGCTCGACCTCTGCGGGCGTGCGACCGATCAACGGTTCCAGGCTGAAGGCCATGTAGTCCTCCATCGCCAGGTGGCCGCGGCCGTAGGCATCCATCAGTTCCTTGTCGCGACGCAGGAACGATTCGCCATCGACCCAACCGAGGCGGACCATTTGCTCGCTCCACAGTGAGGCGCAGTCGCCGTGGATCAGGGTTTCGTCCAGATCAAAAATTGCCAGGGCCATCAGTGCAGTTCTCTCTTCAGCGTCAGCAAAGTCATCAGGCTACCTCACACAGGGCCGTCGGATCGATGGAAAGCGCCAGGCGCTGACCATCGGGATGCAGGTCGGCCGCCGAGCGGTTCAGAACGTCCACCACCAATTCCACGCCCCGGGCTTCGACCCGGTAGCGAATCACGTTGCCCAGCAGGCTGTGGCTACGCACCTGCGCGTCCAGTTCGCCATTGAGGCTCAGTTCGATGGCTTCCGGGCGGATGGCGATGCGCTTGCTGATCGGTCGCTGCAGCAGTTTGGAGGCACTGTCGGCGTCCAGCAGGTTGTAGTTGCCGATGAAGCCTGCCGCGAATACATCTACGGGCGCGGTGTAGAGGGTTTCGGCGTCGCCGCTTTGTACGATTTTTCCCTGATTCATCAGGAAAATCCGGTCAGACATGGTCAGGGCTTCTTCCTGATCGTGTGTGACGAAAATCGTGGTCAAGCCCAGCTCGCGCTGGATCTGACGGATCTGTTCGCGCAGGTGCTTGCGAATCCGCGCGTCCAGGGCTGACAACGGTTCGTCGAGCAGCAACAGGCGTGGCCGGGTCACCAGGGAGCGGGCGAGGGCGACGCGCTGGCACTGGCCCCCCGAGAGCTGATGCGGGTAACGCGCGGCAAAGTCATTGAGCTCCACCAGTCTGAGCACTTCCGCGACGCGTTTGCGGCTGTCATCGGCATTGACCTTTTGCATGCGCAGGCCAAAGGCGACGTTTTGCTCCACGGTCATGTTGGGGAACAACGCATAGCTCTGGAACACCATGCCGATCCCGCGTTTCTGCGGGCTCACCGGCACGATATCGACGCCATCGAGCAGGATTTTGCCGCCATCCACCGAGGTCAGGCCGGCGATGCAGCGCAGCAGGGTGGATTTGCCGCAACCGGAGGGGCCGAGCAGGGTGACGAACTCACCTTTCTGGACTTCGCAGTTGATGTCGCTGAACACCGTGGTGCCGGCGAAGCTTTTCTGAAGATGTTGGACGCTGACATAGCTCATTCGCTTTTGTCCCTGTTCAAGATATTGGCAATCCAGGTCAGAACCAGCACAAAGAAGAAGTAGGAAATCACCAGCGCACTGGTGAAATGACCGCTGCTGTTGCGCATGTTGTTGAGGTAGACCTGCAGGGTTTCGTAGCGGGTGCCGACAAGGATGTTGGCGAACACGAACTCACCGAACAGGAACGAGAACGACAGCAGCAACGCCACCATCAGGCCCTTGCGCAGGTTCGGCAGCACCACCAGGAATGCGGCTTGAAAGGTGCTGGCGCCGAGCAGCTGGGCGGCGTCCATCAGGTCGCGCAGGTTGATCGCTTGCAGGTTGTTGGTGATCGCCCGGTACATGAACGGCAGCGCCACGGTGAAGTAGCAACCGATCAGGATCCACGGCGTCCCGACCATGGCGAACGGTCCGGAACCATAGAGCTGCAACAGCCCCACCGACGACACCACCGGCGGTACGGCGAAGGGCAGCAGGATCAGGATGTTCATCAGCGCGTCGAGTTTCGGGAAGTGGTAATGCACCACGAACAGCAGCGGCAGAATCAGTACTACTGAAAGAATCAACGAACCGACGCAGACCAGCAATGATTGCCCGAACGCTTGCAGGAAGCGCGGATCGCTCCACAGCTGGATGTACCACTTGAGGGTGAAACCGCTGGGCAGAATGGTCGCCGACCAACTGCTGGCGATCGAGTAGATCAGCGTGCCGGCCAGCGGCAACAGCAGGATGGCAAACAGCAAGTACACCACGACGCGGTGGTAGACACCGGCGGGCCCCAATTCAGCGCGAGACATGGTAGCTCCTCTTCAACAGCAGCTGATGCACGATGGTCACCAGGGTCATCAAGGCCACCAGCACCACGGCCAGGGCGCTGGCCAGGTTCGGGTCCAGGGAAATGTCGCCGGAGACCATCGCCGCAATACGGATCGTCAGCACGTTGAAGTTGCCGGTGGTCAGGGCGTACACCGTGGCGTAGGCGCCGAGGGCGTTGGCCAGCAGGATCACGAAAGTGCCGAGCAGCGCAGGCGTCAACACCGGTAAACCGATGTGTCGCCAGAATTGCCAGCCGCTGGCGCCGAGCAGTTCGGCGGACTCACGCCAGTCTTCGCGCAGTGCATCGAAGGCCGGGTACAGCAACAGTACGCCGAGGGGAATCTGGAAGTAGGTGTAGAGAATGATCAGCCCGGTTTTCGAGTACAGGTTGAAATCCTGAATGATGCCGGCCTGCTTGAGCATGATGGTGAAACTGCCGTTGAAGCCGAGCAAAATGATGAACGCGAAGGCCAGGGGCACACCGGCGAAATTGCTGGTCATGTTGGCGAAGGCGTTGACGAAGTTGCGCAGTTTCGAATCGACCCGGCGCAGGGAGTAGGCGCCCAGTATCGCAATGATGATCCCGAACACGCTGGACCAGAAGCTGATCTCAAGGCTGTACTGGATGGCCTGCAGGTAAAACTTCGAGCTGAAGATCTTGCTGAAGTTGGCCAGGCCCCAGCCGAATTCTTCCGATTGCAGGCTGTTGATCATCACCCAGGTCAGCGGTGCGATCTCGAATACGATGAAGAACAGCGTGAACGGGAGCAGGCACAGGGCAGCGAGCCATTTACTGCGGGTCATGGCATTCACTTCAACAGCTCCCGGCAAACCGGTTTGTCGTGGGGCACGCCCAGCAATTCGCAGACGGTGCCGCAGATCTCGGTCTGTTTCGGCGCGGCGTCGGCGTCGAAGCTGAACGCGTCACCGAGAACGAACAGCGGCACTTCACGTTCTTCCGGCAGCAGGCCGTTGTGGGAGCGGTCGTTGTTCATGCCATGGTCGGCGGTGACCAGCACCTGATAGCCGGCATCGAGCCAGCCTTGCAGGTAGTCGGCCAGGATGATGTCCGCCGAGCGGGCGCTGTTGCGGTACTGCGGGGTGTCGAGGCCATGCTTGTGCCCGGCGTCGTCGATGTTCATCGGGTGGATCAACAGGAAGTTCGGCGCATGGCGCAGGCGCAGGCTTTCAGCGTCGGCGAACAGGTGCGAGTCCGGGTAGTGATCGTTCCAGTAGAAATGCCCATGCTGGATCGGCAGTTGCGGATCATCGGTGTGGCGATCCCGGGCCGCCACGAAGGGCGAACGGTTGTACAGCTCGCTGACCCAGTGGTAGGCCGCCGCCGCGGTTACAAGACCTGCGTCAGTGGCGTAGTGATAGATGCTGCGCTGGTTGGACAGGCGCGAGACGTCGTTGTGGACAATCCCGCTGTCGATGGGCGCAACGCCGGTCAGGATGCATTCGTACAGCGGGCGGGACAGGGCCGGCAACTCGCACTCCAGTTTGTAGAGTGCGGCGCGTCCGGCGCCGACGTAAGCCTGCAGGTGCCCCATGGCGTGGCGGGCGACCTCATGGTTGAGGCCGTCGAGCACGACAAGGATGACGTTGTGCTTCAT